>JAPKBW010000007.1 GCA_028823235.1 Longimicrobiales bacterium
TGACAGACGCGATGGGTGGGGTCGAGGGGACTCCATATGGCCTGTCGGCTGGACCATTCGAAGTGGACCTAGTGGGATCGGGTTCATGAGGGGCAGGTCGGGAGTCAAGCGGGGCGAACTAAGAAGCGGTTGCTACTGAGCGGCCCATGCAACAGGACCGCAAGACGTTAGAACGCCACGAGGCCAAGGCTTTGTTTCCCGTCTTCGGTCGGGTGTTCTCTCTCTTCAGCGCGCAGTCGTCAGCCGCTCCGCGAGAGTCCGCAGCCGCTCCCGGGCGTCTGCGTCGTACGCCTGGAGATGCGCGCGAGTCGGTGTCGTCTGATTGAAATAACCGCCGGTCCCGATATCCTCTCCGGCGAGGACATACATCACCGCGTCGACTCCATCATGGACGCTACTGCGAGCCTGCGCGCCGCGGCCCAAGACCATGTCGGTGTCCATCATGGACGCAGGATGCACAGCGTTGGTTGTGACTCCACTGCCTGCTAGCTCCTCGGCGAGATCGAACGTGAGCATGATCTGGGCTAGCTTACTCTGGGCGTAGGCGCGACCATCGCTGTAATCGTCTTCGAGCATCACGTTACCAAAGTCGATCGGCTGCTGGGCGACGGAAGAGACGTGGACGATTCTCGACGGGGCGCTCTGGCGGAGTAGGGGAAGAAGCTCTCGGGTAAGGAGGAAGCTGGAGAGGTAGTTGACCTGGAAGTGAAGCTCGTGGCCGTCGTCGCTAAGTTGCCGAGGGCCTTCCAGCCAGATTCCGGCGTTGTTGACGAGCACGTCGAGGCGGCCGTAGTCACGTTGGATGGCCCTCGCGAGCGCGTTCACTTGTTTTAAGGAGCCGAGGTCCGCGAGATACAAGCGCGCGCTCCCACGCCCCGCGGCTTCGATTTCGGCCACGAGCTCCATCCCCCGCTCGAGGCTCCTGCCGTGTAGGACGACGTGGTCGCCGCTCGCCGCGAGACCCCTGGCTACTTCTCGTCCCAGGCCACCGGTAGAGCCTGTGACAAATACCACCCGTTGCCCTTCGCTCGGTGAACGGCCTCCGACCGGTTGAAGTTCTTGTCCGGAGGCGGGGAGGGACATGACGAAGCTTGTGGAGAAAAGCGCGACAGCGACTTGTGCGATCCGGCTCATGAGGGGACTCCTTAGTCGAATGGTCCGCACGAAAGCCTAAGGCATCGACACCTTACGCTCGCCCAACATCCTGCCGCGCCGGACAGTGGGCAAGCGGGGAGCACCTGTCTCGCCCAACGATGATAGGCGGGCGGGTCACTCGCCTATCGGCTCGCAGCCCTTGTTAGCAGAAGGGCCGTGCAGTAGAAACGCAGAACGTTGTAGAGAATCAGTAAGCCCGGTGGATCATCCAGCGGTTAGTTCATCGATGGGTCGTATGGCGTCAGGGATAATTGCCGGTACGCCGGTCCTTTCCGCTTGAGCACGCTACTCCAGAGCAAGTCTGGCGCGGTGGTGAATACGTCATCCTCAAGAGCGGATTCGATGATCCAACTTTCGGCGGCCATCTCTGCCTCGAGTTGACCCGGCCCCCATCCTGAGTAACCCGCGAAGACCCTCGCTCTGACAATACTTGGTTCGATGTCGGACTGTACTTGGCCCACAAGAAACCCTACGGACCCGAACACCAGGATATCTGCTGACTCCGGGGTCTTAAACTCGGCCAAAAGCACGGGACTACCCGGCTGGACTGGGCCACCCTCGAATAGCGACTCACCTGGAGGCACCAGATCGCTCAAAGTGGGGAGCGCATTCTGAACTGAGATGCCAAGAGTCCGATTCAGTACCACGCCCAGCGACCCCTCCGAGTTATGCTCCCCAACCAGAACCACGGTGTGGCGGAAGTTCGGGTCGTGCAGACCACCGCTGGAAATTAGCAGGCTGCCGCGCAGATTCTCCATTTATGTGCCTCTTGCCGACGGTCGAGCGTGGTGGCCAACGTTTGGGACAACCTAGATGGCGCCCACAGGGTCCGGTAGGATCGCCTAAGGAGAGATTCTGACTAACAAGCAGTTGCTACTGACACGGGTTACAGTTGGGTCGGACACGGATACGCACGGGTCAGCAAGAGTGGCCGGGCAGCAGAATCGCAAGACGTTAGAAAGCACTACAGGGGGACATCCCGATGACATCGACGCAGAGACAAGCTGCGACCCTGCTGCTGATTGCTCTCGCGTCATGCGCGGGACCACCGGCTGCGACGGAAGCGGAGGATCGTGAGCAACTCTTGGCACGAATCGAACAGTTCAACGAAGCCATCCGCGAAGGCGATGTAGAGAAGTACACCGAGGTCTTTGTGGACGACTTCGTATTCACGTGGGCTCCCGACGGACAGATCTACGCTCCGGAGGAAATTTTCCCGAATGTCGTTCCCACTCCGGACCATGCTCCCAGCGTGGACGAGATCGTCGTTCGCATCTACGGAGACGCCGCGATCGTAAACGTGCGCATGAGGCAGCTGCCCCATGAGGCTGGTGCGCGCGTCACATTCAGCTTCGCCCGCGTCGAGGGCGCATGGAAAGTGGTCGCGTATCAGAGCACGAATATCACAGACCCGGCCGGCTAAAGCGGAGAGGTCCGCTGGGTCATACTCCGTGTTTTCTGAAAAGCAGTTGCTACTGACACGGTTTCGCGGGTAGGCGGGCGGGCCACTCGGCGCCAACTCGCGTACCCTTTGGGGAGGCTGGCCGTGCAGCAGAATCGCGAGACGTCGGGCGGTGCGTGCTCCGATCGGTCACTTGGACCATTCTCGATCGCGTACGTCGAGTGAAAATGGCCCCGCCGTTACGTCGCGGGTCGGCCCGCCAATCTGTTTAGTATCGTATACCAATGCTCGAGGGCCCCGTAGAACTCTCGCACCCTCACTCGTTCGTTGAGACCGTGCATGAATGAATCGTTGTCTTTGAAGAAGGCGCCCATGACGCCGTATGTGGGTATGCCCGAAGCACGAACCACCAATCCGTCGGTCCCGTAGGGCGCCATGTATGGAATGATTGGTGTGCCTGGGTAGCGGGCCTCAACCGCGGCGGTGACGGCATCCACGACATCGTCCCGAATTGGTGAGGCTGGGCTAGTCTTGGGATCGCCGAACACCTGGATCGTCAAGCCCGGAGTGGCGGCGATTCTCTCCAAGGTGGTTTGTACCGCAGCAACATCCACCCCGGGAAAGATCCGACAGTTGATAGTTGCAGTAGCCGACTGGGGCAACGCGTTCTCGGCATGACCAGCGCGGAGCATCGTCGCTATGCAAGTCGTCCGGGTTAGGCCAACGATCTCTGGCTGATGCCAGAGGATATCCGCAGCCTGTGAATCGTCTGGGTTCTCTGCCAATCGGGCCATGGCCTCACCGACTTCACCCGGCGTGACCGCGGCCGTGCCGTTCAAGTACAGTCGCGTGGCCTCGTTGACCATCACGGGGAAGCGGTATGCCTCGACATTGCTGAGCGCGGTCGCCAGATCGTAAATCGCATTGTCGGTCCGAGGGGTGGAGCTGTGTCCACCTGGATTTGTGACGGTTAGTTCGAACGTGGCGTAGGTTTTCTCAGACGTTTGAATTGCATAGCTAACGGCGTCTCCACTCGCGTCGAGAACACCTCCGCCTCCATCAGCGTTCAGAGCAAATTCCGCATCTGTCAGCTCTCGGTGAGTTGTTACCATTCGGTGCGCGGACATCATGCCGGTCTCCTCGTCGCCCGTGAAGGCGATAATGAGGTCCCGCGTTGGCACAAAGCCTTCGGCTCTCAAACGGAGAAACGTGGTAGTGAGGGTGGTGATCCCCATTTTGTTGTCTGAAGTGCCTCGGCCAAAGAAATAGCCGTCCTCCTCGACGAGCGTGAATGGACTTCGAGTCCAGTCTTGAGGAAGGGCGTCGACCACATCCATGTGTGCCAGCAGCAGGATCGGGCGCTCTCCTGATGATCCGTCACCCCGGTACCGGACGATTAGCCCGGCTGTCTCTTCTCCCCCTTCGACCTCAAAGGGAAGAACGTGGACGTCTTCGTCCGGGAATCCTCCCTCGCGAAAGTGACCCGCTAGGTATGCCGCCAGATCCGGAACCTGACCGTGCGTAGCTGCGCTTCGGTATCCAATGATCGTTTCGAGGATGCTCAAGGCATCTTGTTGGTACGGCTCTGTATAGTCCGAACTTGAGTCTTGACCCGACAATGTGGCGGGGAGAAAGAGGACCGCGAGGGCCAATAACGTGCTACGCATAGTCGTTCTCGGTTCGGACGATGTGAGGAATGCCTGAACATAGGACAGTGTCGTCGCGCGAGTCAGTAGATCGGCGCGTGGCCTTTTGGGTACACCGCCTGACGAGCGTTTGCTGGCCAGGTTTAGAGTCGGGTCGCGCGCGGTGTGCGCGGTCAGCTAGTGTGACGGTGCGGCAGAAACGCGAGACCTTAGATCGCACAATCGAGGAGACGAGGCGGGCATGCTACAGGGTCGACCACGAGTCGGAATTTTGCACGCAGATCGAGCGTCCGAGATAGTTGACGTACTTTGTGAGACATTCTTCGACTACCCGGTCATGCGGTTCGTCCTTGGGACTTCCGCGGACTACGGTGCGCGGCTTAACGAGCTGATGACTTTCGATGTGGCCGCGAGAATCGCTTGCGACGAATGGCTTCTAGGCATTGAAGGTCCCTCCGGATTGAGCGCAGCGGCCACCGTTTCGCGGCCAGCGGCTGAGAGTCCACCGAAGGTGGTGAACTTGCGCGAGAACATGTGGGCGTCGCTTGGCGGCGATGCACGGTCCCGCTACGAATTGTTTACTCAAGCGAGCGCTCCCTTTGAGGTCGAACAACCACATCTTCATCTCAGTCTGATCGGTGTCCGCAAAGATGTGCGGGGACATGGTCTGGGACGCGGACTACTTGAGGCAGTTCATGCGCTCTCAGAAATGGACGATTCCTCAGTGGGTGTAGCGCTGACGACGGAGGTGAAGAGGAACGTCAGCCTCTACGAGCGTTTCGGCTACGAGATAGTGGGGCAGGCCCGGGTCGAGTCATCGTTCACGACTTGGGGTTTCTATAGGCCTGACGGATAAGGAGTTGGGCCACGGCCTGTGAGCAGTATAAGTGATCGCTACAGTCGCGGATTGCAGATCGGGCGCGCTACACGCTCGTCAAATGGCCGACCGTGCAGTAGCATCGCGAGACGTTAGGAAGAGTGGAAAGGTCCTTAGAAAGTGAAGCGTGTAGCGGTGCCTGTGAATTTTGTCCTGTGGGACCACGACGGTGTGCTCGTTGATACGGAGCCACTTTTCTTCGAAGCCACTGCTCGAGCACTGGCGGATCACGGGGTGGCCGTTAGTCACGACAGGTGGGCTGCACTACAGGCTGTTGGTTCGGGCATCGTCCGGCTCCTCGATGAGGCAGAAGGCATCGGCGTGACTCAGGCCGAGATCCGCCATATCCGTGACGAGATCTATGCCGAGCTACTTTCCCAGCGCGACGTGTTGATCCCGGGAGCCCGCCGTGCCCTGGAAGAGATTGCCAGATCTTATCGATCTGTCATGGTGACAACTTCGTTGAGGCGCTACATCGATCAGATCCACGGTCAGACCGGCTTGTTGGAACACTTTGAACACATCGTGACGGCAGAGGACTGCTCAAGGCACAAGCCTCATCCTGAGCCGTACCTCCGAGCTATGGATCTGATCGGTGCCACACCCGAAGCCTGTGTTGCAATCGAGGACTCGCCACGTGGCTTCGCATCGGCCAGGGCGGCAGGGGTTCGCTGTGTTGTTGTTCGCAGCGACTTCATCGGGTCGGGTAGTTTCGATGGCGCGGAGCGCGTCTTGGACCGGGTGGCCCAGTTTGGCCCCTTTCTGGCTCAGCTCGGAGACGCCGCTGCTGAAGGTGCCGGATCCTAGCGCGGCTTTGGGCGAGACGGGGGATTCTCTCTAATAAGCAGTTGCTGCGGACACGGGTTACTGTCGGGTGGTACGCGAAGGGCGCGGTCAGTTAGAATGGCCGCGCAGCTGAGCCGCGAAAGAGGAAGCCGGAGAGGTCGCCTGTCTGTGAGGAGCATTGTGCGAAGCGTAATGGTGGGAGGATTGGGAGTGCTGGGTGTCATCTCAGCCGTTGTCGTCGGCTGGTTCATGCTCAACGAGTCATCCCTTGTATTCCCTGGCCAATCTCGGACGGATCTTCCCATCGCGCCGGGAGCGGCGGCCGAGTTCCCCTGGGACTCCCTTCGAGTGGGAGGGGCAGGTGGCGCCACGACGTTTCTCATTGAGAGTAGTCTTCCGACCGATGTCAGTGGACGGTGGGCGATCTTCTTTCATGGAAACGATATGCTCGTCTCCGACTCCGGCGGCAGGTACGCATTGTTGCGGGCAGCTGGGTTCAACGTCCTCTCGGTCGAGTTCCGGGGCTACGGGGCCTCCAAGGCCTTGGGCAGAGCTGAGGAGCAAGGTACCTACCTCGACGCGATGGCTGGCTGGACATACCTCACAGAAACAAGGGGAGTACGTCCGGACAGCATCGTAGTGTATGGCTTCTCCATAGGATCAGGGCCGGCAACATTCCTTGCCGCCCAGGAGGATCTTGCTGGCATAATCACGGAAGGTGCGTTCACGTCTGCTCCAGACATTGCGGTGCTCAGATATCCGTGGCTTCCGGTACGCTGGCTCATGAAGACTCAGTTCTCGAATATTGAGCGCGCGGACAGTGTTTCGGAGCCTTGGCTGCTCTTCCACGGCCTTGATGATCAAATTGTCCCGTTCTCACACGCCGGTGCGCTCGCCAAGGCCGCTCCCAATGCGAGGGTTGTTCCGCTGGAGGCCGGTCATAGCAATGGTGTGACCAAACACCGAGAAACTTTGTTGAATGCGCTTCGGGAATTCGCCATCGAAGTCTTCGGTGAAGCTGGCCGATAGCCTTCCGGGATGTTGTCGCCGACGGCGAAGGGAGCGGGATCGTCCACCTCCGTCGTGATCCACTCGGCCTGAGTCGCGTAGAGCTGTTCGCAGTCCTTCCTTGTGATTCGGGCATAACTGAGCAGGTAGAGTGAGCGGGGTGCCACCGAACAAGCGGTTGCCATCGTCACCGGTTACAGTTGAGACGCTCGACCTCGCGGGCAGTCAACTAGCGCTGCTGCGCAGTGGAATCGCGAGATGTTAGAAGGCTGGCGCTAAGTTGACCCACCCCGAGGGAATCAGATGAATCGATCTTGGATGTTTGTATTTGTAGCCTCCCTCATGACAGCCCCGGCATCCAGCCAGACGCTTGATGCGAGTGCCGAACTGATGCGGGCGCTGACAGAAGCGCCGGGTCCGTCAGCCTTTGAAGAATCCGTCAGAGAGATTGTTGTCCGGGAGTTTGAGGACCTAGGCTCTGATATTCGGTTTGACGGTCTAGGATCAGTGCTCGCCACGATCCCAGGTGGGGCGGGTGGTCCTGTGGTCATGGTCACGGCGCATCTCGACGAAGTCGGGCTCATGGTGCAGTACATCACGCCAGATGGATTTATCCGAGTGAAGGCTCTCGGTGGCTGGCTCAGGCAGGCCCTTCCGGATCAGCGGTGGACCATACTGGGGAGTGAGGGCCCAGTGATGGGGATCAGCGGCATTCGGACCGTCCACGTCACGCCAGCCGCTCAACGTGAGCGCGTATGGGCGTTGGATGAGATTTTCCTAGATGTGGGAGCGACGTCGAGAGACGAAGTCGAGGCGATGGGGGTGAGACCAGGAGATGGTATCGCTCCGCTCAGTGACTTCGCCGTATTGGCCAACGAGCGTTACGCGGCGAAGGCGTGGGACGACCGCGTGGGCCTCGCAGTGATGCTGGTTGCCGCTAGAAGGATCCGGGATGAAGGAATCCAAGTCCCTGCGGAGGTCGTCTGGGTGGCCACTACGCAGGAGGAGATCGGGTTGAGGGGCGCTCAAACTGCCGTCGCACTAGCTAAGCCAGAAATCGGAATTTCGATTGAGGCCGGGGTCGCGGCTGACTTCCCAGGGATTGGACCGACCCAAGCTCAGGAGCGACTCGGAGGCGGGCCAGGAATGTTCCTGCTGGATAGCTCCATGATCCCCAACAGGAAGTTCCGTGACTTCATGTTCAGAATTGCTGACGAAACTGGCATTTCCCTTCAGCCCGATGTCCTGACCGGGTACGGGGAGGACGGCGCTGAGATCCAACGCTTCGACTCAGGTCGCCCTTCTGTGAACATCACGGTACCCACGCGCTATCTCCATTCTCATACCGGCATCATACAGCGGTCGGACTTCGATGAGGCAGTTCAGTTGCTCATCGAGGTGCTCCAACGCCTCGATCAAGAGACCGTCCGAGAGTTGGGGAGCTTCCGTTAGTGATCAGCTATTCGAGTCAGCTTTCTAACAATCCATTGCTACTGGAACGAACTCGCGGGTGGGTAAGTCAGGTAACATGGTGGGTTTGTTAGCAGGCGGGCCGTGCCGTCACGTATGTGAAAGTGCGCGGCCCGGTGCGGATCGCGATCTTGAGAATCGACTTGGCCGGGGACTATTGAAAACGCGCGGACATCCATCCGCCGACGCTCAAAAAGGAAGATGCTCAATGTGGAACATCCGATCGATTCTATTCTCGACCGTCCTTGCAGCACTCTTTTGTACGCCCGTCCTGACAGACGCGCAGGTGATCCGCTATGACGTCGCGATCCTCGGTGGCCGCGTCATCGACCCCGAGACGAGGTTCGATGGAATCGCCAACGTTGGGCTGCGCGGTGGTCAGATTGCGGTCGTGACCACGGATTCCATATCTGGCGACAGCGAGGTCGATGCTCGCGGTCTCGTGGTCGCCCCGGGGTTCATCGACCCGCTCACCCATCTCGTTGCCGCTCGGCTACCAAGTGCACTCTACAAGGTGACTGACGGCGTGACGACCGTGCTTGAATTGCACGGCGGGCCTGTCGATGTCGAGGCCCGGTACCGTTCGATGGAGTCGGAGGACATGCTGCTCAACTATGGCACCAATGTGGGGCACGCTGCCCTGCGGGGCGCAGTGGGACTCTCCTCGAAGGCCGATGGGAGAGAGCGTGAGGTTCCGGCGACTGCCGAGGAGGTCACCCGCATTGTGGAACTGGCCCGAGAGGGGATCTTGGGGGGCGCGCTTGGGATCGGATTCGGGATTCAATATGTGCCGAGCACTACCGAGGAGGAGATCTTTCGCCTCTTTGAGCTTGGGGCTCAATATGGCGTCCCGTCGCACCTGCACATCCGATATTTAGGGCCGCAGCGCCCGATCAACAGCGTCAAGGCGATCCACGAAGTCATCGCGACGGCCGCCGCTACGGGCGCCTCAGCGCACGTAGCCCACGTGAACTCGACGTCCCCGAGGGACATTGATCTCGTCCTAGATCTCCTCGAGGGGGCCGCCGCGCACGGCATCGACGTGTCGGCCGATGCCTATCCGTGGGAGGCAGGTTCGACGGGTCTGGAGACGTCGGTGTTCGACCTGGGGTTCAGGGAGCGGATGTCGATTGGGTATGACGACATCGAGCTAGTGAGCACGGGTGAGCGCCTCACCGAGGAGACCTTCCATCGGTATCGGTCCGACGACAACCACGATCGTGTCATCGTGCACTTCATTCCCACGGAGACCTTACGTAAGGCCCTGACGAGTCCGATCGTAATGGTCGCGAGCGATGGCGAGATTAGTCCCGAGGGACTCGGACATCCGCGCGGGGCCGGGACCTATGCTCGCTTCCTACGTCAATATGTTCGGGAGTGGGGGGACCTCTCTCTCGTCGAAGCCATGCGGAAGACCAGCTATCTGGCTGCGGTGCAGCTGCAGCAGGCGTCACCGGCAATGCGGCGGAAAGGTCGTCTCAGCGCTGGTGCGGATGCAGACATCGTCGTGTTCGACCTCGCCACCGTGAGAGAGCGAGCCACCTATCTGGAGCCGGCTCAGACGTCCGTTGGCATTGAACATGTGTGGGTCAACGGCGTGCGTGTCGTCCGTGGTGGGGAGTTGGTGGAGGGCGTAGCTCCAGGTCGGGCGATTCGAGGCGCTCCTCAGCGGAGTCGCTAATCGCTACCTGGGGCTGACGAGTGCGGTCGTGCAGGGCCACAGTCTAACAAGAGATTGCTCCTGCCACGGGTTACCTATTAGGTACGATTCGCTTGCCTCGAGGTGGGTCCAGGCAGCAGAATCGCGAGACGTTAGCAACTGTGTTGGAGACTGAGCTGACCGAGGGCGGGACGGTACTCGGCCGATTCGGAGTGCCCGGCCTCACCTTGGCTGTGGTGGGTATCTACGGAGTGATGACCTACTCGGTATCGCTCCGAGAGCGTGAGATCGGAATTCGACTTGCACTCGGCGTCGATCGGCGCGCGGTCCAGCGGCTGGTCCTCGGGGAGGGACTCTTGATCGCCGTGACCGACACGGTGATTGGAATGGCCGCCGTGTTGGCCCCGTCGCCCCGATGAGTACACTCGAGAGCGACTGAACGAACGAAGGGGCTGGGTCGGCGATGCCACCCAGCCCCCGTTCGGATCCGACTGCGGATCGAAACTGAATCAGTCCTGCGTGATGCTCCGTCCGCTCGAGTGCTTTGCGAACCATTCTCGCAGGAAGAGCTGGGTACGGAGGAAGTTCGACGGCGTACTCGACGTGCCGTGCCATTCGTTGTTGAAGCGAACCATCGCCGTCTCGACACCCATGACCTTGAGCGCCGCGAAATATTCTTCGGTCTGAGGCATCGGCGTGCGAAGGTCGTTGACGCCCGTCATGAGCATTGTAGGAGTCGTGACGTTCCCCACGTACATGAGCGGCGAGCGACGCAGGTGCTCACTCGGGTCGTCCCAGGGGAGATTCTCGAAGTTCCGATACCATCCGATGCCGTCCGTCGTACCCACGAAAGACAACCAGTTGATCACCGGGCAGTTTGCCGAAGCGGCTGCGAAACGATCGGTGTGCCCAACCACCCACGACGTAAGCACGCCACCACCGGAGCAGCCATAGACGAACATGTTCTCATCGTCGATGTACCCACGGTCGATGACCAAGTCGACTCCGTTCATCAGGTCGTCGTAGTCTTTGCCCGGATACGCGTTCTTGATCGAATTGCCGAACGCACTTCCGTACCCGGAGCTGCCACGGGGGTTTGTGTAGAGTACGACGTATCCGTTCGCTGCATGCTCCTGCCAGGCGAAGTTGAAGCCGACGTTGTACATGCCGTGCGGCCCACCGTGGATCGACAGCATCATCGGGTACTTGCGGCTCGGATCGAAGTCCGGCGGCTTGACGATCCAACCCTCGATCTCGAAGCCATCGACCGACTCGTACTTGATCTCTTCGACGTCGCCAAATGTCACGCCAGCGAACACGTCGTCATTCACGTGTGTCAGCTGTGTCCGACGGTTCGGGTCGGAGAGACTGAAGGACACGATGTCGGACGGCAACTGTGGACTGGTGAGGGTGCCGACCGCTTGTCCGTCAGCTGTGAACGAACTCAGTGCGAACATGTGGTTACCCGACGACAGCGCAGTCACGCCACCACCCGTCGAGACGAAGTGGATGTTCCGGTCCCCTTCAGCGCTGACCGTGAGGTACAGGCCACTTCCATCGTGGGCCCACTGCATGCCATTGATGGAACGATCGAAGTCTCCCGAAATCAGGTGAGAATTGGAGCCATCCATGTTCATGATATACACACCGGAATTGCGGTACGTGTCGGTGTGGAAGTCGGCACCGCGATACGCGATCAGGTCACCCGCCGGAGACGGGATCGGACCGGAGTCTTGGCCATGCCGGGTAGTCAACTGACGGATCGTGCCATTCGCGACGTTCACGGCGTAGACCTCGGACTGACGCCAAGAGAGCTCGGAGTCTTCGGTACGCAGTGACGAGAACACCAACTCCGCTCCGTCGGGCGTCCATTCTCCTGTCGAGTGGTTCCAGTATCCGTCCGTGAGCTGCCGTGCGGTCCCACCCTCTGCGGGAACCACGAAAATGTGCCTCCAACCTTCGTCGACGAAGCCGACACGGTCCTGACGATAGTCGGCCCGAGTGACGACCTTCGGTGGTTCGGTCCAGTTCGCCCCCTCCGGTCGGCCGGGAGGGCTGACTGACCAAGCCTCTTCTCCGTCCATAGTCATCGTGAATGAAAGTGTGTTGCCGTCGGGCGCCCAACGGATTCCGCCAGGAGCCTTCTGCAGTCGCGTGATCTGGCTCGAGGCACCTTCGTCGTCCATCCAGCGAACGAAGATCTGGCTGCCTTTGGGCTCGCCTTCAGAGGTATAGGCGATCCGAGTCCCGTCTGGAGACCAGATCGGACCGGAGCCGTCGACGAGGAAGCGAGCCCTCGAACCGTCGACATTCATGATCCAGACTGACGACTCGCGGCGATCGTTCATCTTGTCGACCCAGCCACGGGTGTAGACGACTTGCGAGCCATCGGGGGAGATCTGGGGGTCGGATGCGCTCTCGAGATCGAGATACATTTCCAAGGAGATCGTCCTTGTTTCGTCTGCCTGAGCGGACACGAAGGACGGAGTCACCAACACGACCGCGATCGCCAGGGCCACGGTGGCGAAGGGTTGCATGCGTTGCGACATCGCAGGACCTCGTTTCGGGGGTGAACATATTTCAATTCAAATCGGGCGATTAAGCTAGGGCTGCCGGTCGAACGCGCCAGCGATGGAAGCGTCGCAAACGTCCTACGAGTGGCGTATCGGCTTCGAAGTTGAACTCGAGAATGCCATGGAGAAGTTGGGTGGCTTACCGGGTAATACCCAAGCCGCAGCGTTTGTCTGTATTTGGACGCGTTATAGCCAACTCATTTGTCTTTCGTTGAAGGGCTATATCGAGTGTGCTTGTCCCATCCAGAGCGATTGCCGTGGCTCTGAGGGTCTCGGGGCGATGCTCACGCTTCAAGCGTTAACGGCTCTGGCCCGCCTAAGCTGTGTCCGGCAAGCTGCAGAGTCTCATGCTCGAGGTGCTAGGTCAGTCAGTCGCTGATTGGCCGGCCGGTCCCCCGAACGTGGGTGTCGTACCAGGCGAGGTAGCGTTCGTAACGGTCAACCTGGTACGAGGGCACGCGGATCCCATGACTCTGTCCCGGATACACGACCAGCTGTGTCTCGATTCCACGCCGGCGTAGCGCCTGGTATAACTGCTCGGAGTTCAAGATGGGGACGTTCCAGTCGTCCTCACCCCCCATGATCAGGGTCGGGGTCTCGATGTCCTCGACCCGGTTGAACGGACTCAGTCGCTCCCAGTTGTCACGGTTGTTGTCCTCCCATGGGAGCCCCAGTTCTGCCTCCCACTGCCGTTGGTAGTGGTCGTGCCCGTAGTTGGAGATGTAAAGCACCTCGCTCGCACCCGTGATTGCGCCTTGGAAGCGATCCGTCTGGGTGATCACGTAATTCGTGAGGATTCCGCCGTACGACCACCCGCCCACGCCGAGGCGATCCGGATCTGCCCAGCCCTCGGCGATCACGTGGTCCACGCCGGCCATCACGTCCTGGAAGTCTGGCGTGCCCCAGTTCGCCCATAGCTGAGCCGAGAAGTCCTGGCCGTATCCGGATGAGCCGCGCGGATTTACACGGACAACCAAGTAGCCCTTGGACGCGAAGAGCTGAGATTCGAACTGGAACGCATGGCTGTACTGCGATACCGGACCGCCGTGGATGCGTAGCAGCGTCGGGTACCGGCGTCCTTCGGCGAAGTCTGGGGGAAAGGTCACAAAGCCCTCGACTTCGGTTCCGTCTGCCGACCGAAACTGAATGGTGCGGGTTTCCGCGATGCGGACCGTAGAAAGAAAATGTGAATTGTGTGTGGTCACTGGATCCAGCACCGCGGTCTCACCGGGCACCGTGCCAGAGATCCAGTCCCCGGAGCCCAGGGTGGCGGCTCGATAGATTTCCCCAGGCCGGTCCAGGTAGCTGACGGACGCGGCGAAGGTCTCGCCCGCCCAGTCGAACGCACCCGCGCTGAGAGGGCCCGAGATCGGTCGCCCCAGGCCTGACCCGTCGGGTCGGATCCGGGCGATGTGGTTTTCTCCCGAGTCCTCGAGTCGGAACCAGATCCATTCGCCGTTCGCGGAGAAGCGGGGCTGGCTCACGTTCCGATCGAGTGCAGTCGTCAGTAATCGAGCCTCACCGCCGTCTGAAGCGATCACCGCCAGGTGCGTGGTTGCGTACCAGATCAGATCGGGACGAACGCCGGTCGTGTAGGTGAGCCAACGCCCATCGGGGCTCCACGCCGGAGATCCGTCCGAGCCCAGATTGGTCGTCACTCGGGTCGGCGAATCCGTTGGTTCAGAAAGATCTGCCGATACGGTCCACACGTCGGAGTTTTCATTCGCGTCCGGCTCGCCCGTCCGGTTGGAGCTGAACGCGATTTGGGTGCCGTCGGGGCTCCAGACACCCAGAGATTCATCCCAGCGCCCGGTAGTGAGTTGCCGCAGGGTCTCGGTCTCGAGGTCGTAGACGTACAGGTGTGTGTGCCGGTCGCCTGTGAGATACCCTGTGTTGTCGCGCTTGAACTGCAGGCGGTCAATCACCCACGGCTCCTGCGGTGCGTTCTCCTTCGCGCTTTCCTTTTCCTCCTCCTCATCGCGTACCGTGAGCAGCAGCCGGGTGCCGTCCGGAGACCAGCGGTAGCCAGAGATGCCTTGTGAGACATCGGTGAGCGGGAAGCCTTCACCACCCCGTCGGTCGAGCGCCCAGACCTGGGTCTCACCCTCATCGCGAGATGCGGTGAAGGAGAAGTAGCGACCATCCGGGCTCCAGCCCGGCGAGCCCGCTGACTTCCCCGGAGCTGTCAGCCCGACTGCTTCTCCTCCTGTTGAGGGCGACATAAAAATGCGAGTGAACGACCGCTCCTCTTCGAGCGATGTGCGTGATACCGTATATGCAATCCAGTCGCCCTCAGGGCTGACCACCGGCGCTCCTACCGAGCGGGTCAGAAACATGTCATCCGGTTCGATCGGACGAAGATCCTGCGCAAGCAATGGAGACGAGAAGATAATCCCCAGGAGAGCAGCGGATACGACCTTGCAGGTCATCGGAGTCGTCGACCGGAGCGGCCCTGGAGCGATGTCGGACATGAGATGCGGTGGTATGAGGACACGGTGGACAGAGCCGACAGACAGGACTGCAGGGTGGGGGCGTCGTCGGGCAGGGCCACATAACTACGCAGAGTGCCTTCAAGGCAATCGCGAGGGTATGCAACATCCGAGTGGGCCCGGTGGTGGGCAAGGCAGAGTCCGGCCCAGAGCTGCCAACCTTTCGCAATCAGGACTCTTTTTGCATGGAGGGGTTCGGGCGGACGCACGTTGTTCGATCGGGACCAGATATCACGCGCATCGCGTGTCAGGGGGATACTGTGCCGATCTATTGGAGCGTCCCCTGAGCCGCGGGCTCAGACTATTGGGTCAGCTCACGACAGCCATTCGGGTGCGCCGGTACAGTCCTCGAAAAAAATCACGGAGCGCGAGATGGGGTAACCGCGCTATGTAACAAGCGATTGTTACTGACACGGGTTGCGTAGTCGGCAGGTCGGGTGGCTCTTGTTCTTTGTCACGAGGTCGCCCGTGCAGCAGAAACGCAGAACGTTCGGCTGAGTCAGGAGGCGTATTGAAGCATCAAAGAACATTTGCTGCGTGTGGGACGGTCCTTGCGGCCGCCCTGTACTCGGCTGGCTGTGGCCCACCCGCAGGGCTGCCCGACGATGGGTTCGTCGACGTAACGGGTGGACGAATCGCGTTCCGCGTCATGGGCGACGGAGCCGGGGTGCCTGTGCTGGTCATTCACGGCGGTCCGGGGAGTTCCAGTTGCATCTATCCCTCGACGTTGACTGGCATGGCCGAGGAACGGCCGGTCATCATGTACGACCAATTGGGGACAGGTCACTCAGAGCGGATAACCGACTTGGAGCGATACGCGGTTCTTCCGAGGTTCGTTGAGGAGGTCACAGCTCTTCGCGCCGAACTCGGGTTGGAGGCGCTTCACATTTTGGGTCATTCCTGGGGTGCCACCGTCGCCTTGGAATACCTGCTCACGGCCTCACCAACCGGAGTGCTGTCAGTCACTCTAGTGGGCCCACTGGTCGGAACAGATCGCTGGCTTCGAGATGCTAATGACTTGGTGGCGGAACTCTCGGTTGAGGCTCAGGCCGCGGTCCGTGCCGCCGTGGATTCTGGAGACTTTGCGACGGCAGCCTTTGAGGCAGCGAACACAGAGTTCATGGGTCAGTTCGGCATCCGGAATCCCGATGCATACGCGGGTATTCAAGAGTGCGCGCTCAGGCCACCAGGAAACTCAGGGTTGTACGAGTACATGTGGGGTCCTTCGGAGTTCGTCTCGACGGGCACTCTACGAGACTACGATCGAATTGACCGGCTTCCGGAGCTAACCCTGCCGGTTCTATTCTTGGTCGGCGAATACGACGAGGCCCGACCAGAGACGGTCCGGGAGTTTCAGGCCATGGTACCGGGGTCCATCGTAAAGGTTATTCCGGACGCTGGGCACGTTAGCAATGTCGATCAACCCGAGCTGTTCAATGCGGCCGTGAACGAATTCTTGGCGGGAGTCGAGCGTCGGTAGTCCACGAGAGAAATCCCGCCTAACAAGGGATTGGGGCAGCCGCTCGAGAAGGGTGGGCACCTCGATGCGTTTGTGGACGGGGTGGTCGTGCAGCAGAACCACGAGACATCAGGCGTCCAGCGGAGGGCGTTGCACTATGAGAAGAGGCTTCACGCATTGGGTGGCGAGGGGCGCCCTAGTACTGCCGATGTTGTGGGTCTTTCCGGCGTCTGGATCGAGTCAATCTGTCTCCTGTAATCTGTCGGCAGAGGACACCGGATCGTTCGTCGGCAGCTGTAAATTCGCGACCGCGACACGACGGATCGAACTGTCTCGACCTGCGGATGCTAGCGACGCACTCTGGGTCGGAACCGTGGAGGATGCGATTGGATCGACGCCCGTCGAGATCGCCACCTACCAATACTCGTCGGCCCCCCGGCTTATCGTTCGGACTGGCCTTTGGCATGTGCTCGGCGAACTCTCAGTCTCCGAGGAAGGCCTGCGACTCGCTTGGGACGAAGGCATCGAGGCGCCTCCCTCGCAGACCGATCTCGACATTTTCATTACAGCTCGTGACTTGCTGAACGAAGAAGCACGTTGGGATCGTGAGGATGACCGAAACTGCGAGAACGATACATCCCTTATCAGTCTTTATTGCGCCCTCGCTCGGGCTACTGCTGGAGCGATGGGACGCTACCAACACCGCCAACCGGCCATGCAGGCTGTGCGTCGCGTGATCGCGGCGGAGTGGCCTGACCGGGTCGTGGACCATCGACTCATGAACTTCAACAACGATCCCCGCACCACACTTGCTGACGTCCACCGATTGTTCGATCTCGCTGAGGAGTCTTTGCTGAGAACGATTGACTAGGACCGTTTGAATCCGAACAAGCGGTTGCGACCGACACGGGCTCTCGGGTGGGTGAGTCGGTAGCTGGGGTTGTTAACAGGCCGCCCACGCAGCAGAATCGCGAGACATTCGGTAGTGCCTGATGCCAGTGGGGCCTGCCAGTCCTGTCGCCCCCAGTTGAGTTCAGATGAGTCGATCCAACCTCGAAATCCTGGCCTATGAGGCGACCCCGCTTGGTGATTTGTGTTTGCGCCGTCGGGAACTCCTTTCGCGGCCGGGTACGGTGATTACGGAGATCACCCTCGATCACCAACTGCTGATGAGCAGCCACAATACCGTGTCCGAGAGAGCTTTGGCGACTGAGGCGCTGGAGCGCCACCCCGGGGCCGACCTGTCGGTTCTCGTTGCAGGACTCGGTCTCGGCTATACCGCCGCGGCAGCTTTGGCGTCGACGAGCGTGACACGCTTGGAGGTGATCGAGTTCCTCCCTGCAGTGGTCGGGTTTCTCAATGAGGGCCTTGTGCCGCTCTCCTCAGAGCTGCTCGCGGACTCCCGTTTCGGCGTACGACATGGTGACGCGTACGCGGTGCTGAATGGGGAAGCCGAGGACTTGTGGGACCTCGTGCTCATCGACGTGGACCACGCGCCCGACGATCATCTCGGCGTTGACAACAAGGCGTTCTACACGCGTCCGGGGCTGGCGCGCGCGAAGTGTCACCTTGCTCCGGGTGGGATACTAGCCGTCTGGTCCTACGCGGAGAGCTCTCCGTTCGCCGACGCGTTGCGTGCATCGTTCGACGTGATCGAGGTCATCCCGGTGAGATACACCAACGACCTCGTCGACGAGGAGCATGCAGACTGGCTCTTTTTCGCCAAGGACGAACTAGTGAATACAGCCTGATGAGACAGCTGCATCTGGTACCTGATGTACCTGGACACCTGAGGATGGTATCTGGCTGAACACCGGCACTATCGATCAAGCGCCGCTAATGGCACGGGTTGGATAGTCCGTAGGTCGAGTAGCGCTTGTGGGTTATCATGCGGCCGCCCGTGCAGTAGAATCGCGAGTCGTTAGAAAGCTCTTCATGAACTCCACTTGGTTGGTACGTCTTGCGAGTCACGTCATACAACATGCGGCAGGGTGGCTCGGTGGCTCACTGGGCTCAGATCCTCTCTACGACTGCGCCTGAGCTTCTTCTAGTTCAGGAAACGAAGGATCCCACGACGTTCTCGAATGACCTTCTTGAACCCTTAGATCTAGGTGGGGCACTTTGGAGGCCGGTCAATCAGAACCCCTGGGGTTCTGCGGTCCTCCTTCGGGGAGCCGAGATCGTCGAGATTTCGGTCCCGGGGTTCGAAGGCTGGGTGGTAGGGGGCGAAGCTCAACTGGGCGCCGAGACAACTTTCCTTTTTAGTGTGCATCTATCTCGCTCCGAGGGGACGTATCTCAAGACTGGGCATCGTCTCATGGACCAACTGAAGCCAATCATCGCCGGCACGCCATGCATTTTAGGTGGCGACTGGAACTTTACGGCGTGTCTGAGAGACCCTGGCGATTCCTTGGGTCATCGCCGAGGTGAGATCGAATTCATCCACCGAATGTCCGATGAGTTCGGCCTCGTCCCAGCGTGGCGTATCGCTCATCCCGAGGGTGAATTGCCTCAGACACTTCGGTGGATGCGCGAGCCGAGAACTCCCTACCACTGCGACGGCGTCTTTGTCCCAGCGGCCCTCGCCATGGTCCCGGTGACTGCGCGCGTTCACTCAGGGCCGCTCTGGCTCAATCTCTCCGACCACAATCCGCTTGAGATAGAGTGGGACGGGCAGCTATCGTCTGATGTTGCTCCCCAGTGTAGTACCACTCCCTAGAGCCAGATCCTCTGTTTGACCCACTACGCGGCAACCCTGGGTCGGAAGGATTGATCCAGCGGGTGAGAGATTGCGCAGATTGACGGCTGAAGATCAGGTTGGGTGACGCTCAAGTGACGAAGCGGGTCTGGCGGCGACGGAAATATTCGGGCAGGCAGGTGTCGTCGCTCTGGAAAGTATCTGTGGCCCCTACCTGTTGCGTCTTTCTCTCACAAATTGCTCGAGCCGCCCCATCGCGACCTTGAGTTCCTCAATCGACACACACGGATAGACGACCCGAAAGAGTCCCTTCTTCGTGTGCCCGAATCCGGTTCCCGGAGTGAGGAGGACGCCAGTGACTCGGAAGAGCTCTTGCCAAAGTTCCAACTCCGCCTCTCCCGAATCGCCGTTCATGAATTCCGACAAGTCGATCCAAACGAAGAGGCTTCCTCGGCTTGGGACATAGGGTATGCCGAGGCGCTTCATGTACCCAACCGCGACTGCGTACGATTGGGTGAGGCGCTTCCGGTTGCGGATGAGGTACGGGGTCATGAACTCGGCGTCGGTCAGTAGATGCTCGAGCACCCACTGAGTGTGGTTGGATACCGAGTGGGTCAGATTCAGGTTTTCGTAGGCTTCCAGAAGCGCGGCATTTTGTGAGTAGACGAGCCCGACGCGGAAGCCAGAGATGCCGAGGTCCTTGGAAACGGCGTACCACAGATGGAGGAAGTCGCTTGGCTTCGCCGCCATGATGTTGGCGAAAGAGGAAAAGAGCAGCTCCTCGGAGTAATCAGACCTGATCACCGGGTGCTCGGTGTCGATGAGCGACAATCCGTAGATCTCGTTGACGACCATGTGGACCTCCTGCTCGATGCACCAGTCGGCCACCTCAGAGAGCCGGCCCGCTCGGTAGATGCCGCCGGTCGGGTTGTCGGGTGTCGTGAGGATCAGCATGCGGAAGCGCTTGCCAGCCGCTTCGATCTCCTCTCGTGCCTGCTCAAGATGGGCGAGAGTAAGGGCGGGGCCGTGTTCTATTTCCGAAAGCTCGTGGTGGGTCACGAGGTCGTAGCGCTCGACGCCGGAGAGGTTGCCGATATCTTGGCGATACACGGGATAGCTTGGCGAGGGGATGACCGCGACGTCGCCAACATCGGCGAGGATGAAGGAGGTCATTTCGATGACGCTAGTAGCTCCGGCGGAGACACCCAGATGCTCCGGGTCGACGGGACAGCCGGTCAGGTGCTCGGCTAGGAAGGTCGCGACGGCCTCTCTGAACTCTGGCGCTCCCCGGGCGGAGGTGTATCCCGGCACCCATGCGGGAATCTCGTTCTCCGAGGTGATCGCCTCGATCTTTGCCTTCAGATCAAACCAACTGAGACGATTCTCCGCGACGTTGAGCGGCAAGGCTCCGGTGGGGTTATCGGTTGGGTGATAGACGTTCGCGATCGCCTCACTATAGGCGCCGTAGTCGATGCGGAGCGGGGTGTCGGCCGCATGAGCTCCGCGGCTCGAGAGTGAGGTCTGGGTCATGAAATCATCCTTCGTCGCTGATGGCCGGTGCAGAGTGGATCAGACTGGTCATGGTGGATGGGTGACTGCTGAGGTTCCAACTGACTCTCGAGCCGGAAAGTTAGAAGCTCGCCCGCCCAGCGGACGAGTGGCCGCCGCCCAACAAACGGTTGCTTCTGACACGAGTTACAGCTGGGTCGTGTGCGCAGGACGCCGTCAAGCTAGTGCGGCCGTGCAGCAGAATCGCGAGTCGTTACGCAGTGACTTCAGGAGCGCACGCATGGCCCGATGGGAAAGCGAGATCCGGGGCGCGATCAAGGGGTGCTTCGAGTTACTCGCGGCCGAAGACGTCGGTGAACATTAGAACAAAGCTGTGCTGTGCCGATCCCTCGCGAGCTCAGGGCGCACGAATGGCAGGTTGAGATCGCCGACAATGACGTCCTTCAAATGAAGAACCGCGCCACAGCCCGACGCGCGGGTACCATCTTCCTCGCTCGAATCGAGTCACTCGAAGGACCCCACCGAGCGAGCTGCAGGCTGTGTTAAAGGTTTCTAACATGGGCAGTGGGCAGCGTGCGAGGTCGAGACACTGTAGGGTATGTCTCCGTCGACGAACCGTCCTCCTTTGAGTGAGCCCTGAATGAAGTCCATATGTGCCGTCACCAGACTATATGCAGCCGCTTTCGTTGTTCTCGTGGCGGGGTGCGCTGCGGAAGGCGGCATGGCGGGAAGCCCCTCTTCCTTCCTGATAGTTGGCGCAACCGTCGTCGACGGGACCGGTGCACCTGGCCGGGTTACGAACGTGCGCGTGCTCGGCGACCGAATCGCCGCAATCGGGGGTCTGGAAGCGGAGCGCGGCGAGACGGTCGTCGAAGCCGACGGGCTGGTCCTCGCTCCCGGTTTTATCGACACGCACAGCCATCATGACGGTGGCCTCACCGAGACTCCTGAGGCACTCGGCGCGGTTAGTCAGGGCATTACGACGATCATCGTCGGCCAAGACGGCGGATCGCCACTTCCGTTGAGCGACTTCTTCGGTGAGGTCGAGGCGACGTCGGTCGCGATCAATGTCGCGGCGTACGCAGGCCACAACTCCTTGCGAGGCGCCGTCATGGGTGATGATTTCCGCCGTCCGGCAGATGATCAAGAGGTCCAGGAGATGGCGGACCTCCTCCGGAGGGAGCTCGAAGCCGGGGCGATCGGATTGTCGACCGGGCTGGAGTACGACCCAGGCATCTATTCGGAGACTTCGGAAGTTCTGGCTCTCGCTCACGTAACCGCAGACGCGGGGGGTCGTTACATCAGCCATATGCGCAGCGAAGATCGGGCGTTCTTCGAAGCACTGGACGAGCTGCTGACGATCGGCCGCGAAACCGGGATGCCGGTCCAGGTCGGACACATCAAACTCGCCATGAAGAGCCTCTGGGGTCGCACCGATGAGGTCATCGCGATTCTCGACTCGGCGCGAGCCGAAGGGATCGACGTCACTGCGGATATCTACCCGTATGAATTTTGGCAGTCGACCATGACGGTGCTCTTCCCGGACCGAGAGTTCACCAGGGAGGCTGCACAGTTCGCTCTCGAAGAACTCGCGCCACCTGAGGGGATGCTCATTGCTGCGTTCGACCCCGACCCGTCCTACGTCGGGTTGACCCTCGCCGAGATCGCCGCGGCGCGTGGCCGCCCCGCAGTCGACGTGTACCTCGAGCTGATTGCGGAGGTCGCCGCGATCGACGGTCGAGAGAGTGTGATCGCCCGCAGTATGGTTGCCGACGATATCGGAGCTTTCCTCTCTTGGCCGCACACCAACGTCTCAAGCGACGGTTCTTTGGCCGGCCGGCACCCGAGAGGCTTTGGAGCGTTCACGCGGGTTCTTGCACTCCATGTGCGAGAGCGGGGAGATGTGACGTTGGAGGAAGCCATCCGAAGAATGACGTCGCTCGCCGCGGAGCACATGGGTCTAGTGAACCGAGGCACATTGGCCGTAGGGGCGTTCGCAGACTTCGTCCTATTCGACCCCCACATCGTGACGGACCGAGCCACACCGGAGTCACCGAACGAACCGTCCGTGGGAATCGCCGGTGTGTGGGTCAACGGTGAACAGGTCTATGGCTCGGAGGGCACTACGGGAGCCAGGCCGGGTCGCATTCTCAGGAAGACAACACGATGACCGCACTCAGTGTTCGCACCCATCGCCTTCTGGACACCGGCCCGTGGCTGGGCGCGGGTCTATTCGCCCTCGCGCTCCTCGTGCTTTACCCCGGCGAGGCTCGAGCGCAGGCGGCCCTCGAGCGCACCGAGGTGGACGCGGTGTTCGCCGACTTCGGTATGAACACGCCTGGCTGTGCGCTCGGTGTCGTATCGGACGGGCGACTCATCTACGGGCGGGGATACGGTCTCGCCAACCTCGAGCACGACATCCCGATCACGACCCACTCGGTATTCCGTTCCGGATCGGTATCGAAGCAGTTCACGGGAGCTGTCGTCGCGTTTGCTGCCATGGAAGGGCACCTGAGTCTGGAAGACGAGCTGCGAACGTGGGTCCCCGAGCTGCCAGATTACGGAAGCCGGCTGACGCTCCTCCACGCCTTGAACCATACGAGCGGTCTGAGGGACTACCTGACGCTGATGGATCTGAGGGGCCTGCGAAATGACGACTTCTACACAGAGCTCGACCTCATTGAACGGCAGGCCGCCCAAGAAGAGCTCAACTTCGACGCCGGCTCAGAGCACCTGTACAGTAACTCGGGCTATTTCCTTCTCACCGAGGCAGTGGCACGCGCGGTCGGCAAGCCATTCCGCGAGTACGCGGACGAAGTCCTTTTTGAACCGCTCGGCATGACCAACTCGCACTTCCACGACGATAACAACCATGTGGTTCCGCTCCGAGCCGACGGGTATGCTCCCCTGCCCGACGGCAGCTACCGAACCTCGATGACAACGCTAGAGATGATCGGGGATGGAGGCGTTTACACCTCCATCGAGGATATGGCGAAGTGGCTGGTCGCCCAGGAACAGGACGGGCTGAGGGCGGGCCTCAACGACATCGTTCAAGCGCGGGGGGTGCTAAAGTCAGGGGACGACATCCCCTACGCGCTGGGGATCACCCACGGCAACTATCGCGGCCTGCCGACAATCGGACACGGCGGGTCGTTCGTCGGATTTCGCGCCCATACCCTTCGCTTCCCCACCGAGGGTTTTGGTCTGGTGGTCCTCTGCAATCGATCCGACGGCGATCCGGGGAGGAGAATCCGACGCGTGGCCGATGTCGTGCTCGCGGGACGACTCGGTCCGATACCGGAGGAGTCCGCGGAGGAGCGGCGGGCCCGCGAGGGCGTACCCGCGGTGACTCCAGAGAACCCCTCTGAGTATGTGGGCGTGTACTACAGCCCCGAGCTGGACGTGGAGTACCACTTCTCGGAGGAAGACGGGGCCCTGCGGGTGCGAGCAGGTAGCGCGATTGAGGAGCAGGTCTATCGGATGGACGGGGACACACTTGCGGCGGGCTCACCCTTGCCCGGCGATCGATTCTCGCCCTCCCTCGTATTCCGTTTCGAGAGAGACGGCAGGTCGGTATCGGGCTTCGAGCTCGATGCCGGTCGGGTTGTGCGCCTGCGCTTTCGGAAGGTGCGTGGTGGTTAGGCAATCTCTGCCGCGCCGGATGAACCACGGGACTATCAACCACATCCCCTCCTTCAGGGGGAGAACCCTGTCGACAATATCGATCCACTAACAAGCGGTGCCGGATACGGATGTTCTCAATGTAACGAAGCGGTTTATTGAGACTACGTGATATTTCAGTCCTGGGTTCCTGCAATTACTTCGCTGCGCGCGAACGGACATCATGGCCGATTGTGGGTATCCTGCGCATTGGCTGTGCGCTGATCTGGCAGGTTGGATCGAACACCGCACGGCGCTCACGCCGGGGCAACGAATTCGGTGGCTATGGAAAACGGTTCGTTCGTGCGAGCCGGTGGCCACATGGCCTAGCGTTGGGATGACCCGCTATCGGCGATCCGGTACACGTGCTGGGCGCCCTCGATATGAAGACCTGGGAGATTATCCGCCCGCCAAGTGGCGACGAGAACTCAGCGGGTGGCGTGGGTCGTTCTCGTCGCCTGTCAATCTCTATCGCGTCCCAGGTAACACCGGGCCTCGAGTTCGGTAATCCAGGTCGAAGCGAGACAGGATCATGAAGTGGTCGGAAGGAAAACCCGAGTCCGAGGTTGAGATCACCCGTGTCGACGTGTTCTTCAGCCCCGTGCCCTTGTAGTACAGCTGGTCGATGCGTCGCCCGCTCTGGTGCGTGGGCCCGGGCCACTCCTCGACATCAGCGTGGAGACTACGGAAGGCGTCAGTGAATCCTGCGTCCAGGAGTGCGAGCGAGGCGGGACTGTCCCCACCGTCCGTGTGCGGGATCGCGTTGAAGTCCCCACCGAAGAGGACAGGAATCGATTCGGCCTCTGCGAACCGTGACTGATGGAAGTCGAAGACGTCCCCGAACTGATTCATCCCGTACCAGTTCGACATGACGTACATGTCCTGAGTCGCACTGAGCTGAACTCTCGTGCCGACGTTGTTGAACGGAGCGTCCTCTTGGACATGGATTTCGCGGATCGGGTAGCGGCTCAAGACAGAGATGTTCGCGCCCTGGTTCAGGTAGTCCCAATCGACCGTTGTCGCGAAGTAGTACCCGACCTCGGCGGCAATGAAATCACCTGAGGAGTAGGTCTCCTGCATCATGACGACGTCGACGCCTTCGGCTGCGATGACCTCGGCAACGCGCTCGCGTGAGTCCCACCCGTGTTCCTCAGGCGTGAAGTGCTTCCCTCCATGCCAGATGTTCCAAACCCCAGAGGTCAACGTCGACACGCTTTCCCGGAGCGCCTGATCCGGTGACGCGAAGTGCTCAGCGTAGGTGCTTTGTAGGTCCTCGGGCGATACGACGTGGTTCCAGATCGCGAGCTCGTCGATGTCAAAAATAGGTGTCGAGAGTCTTTCTCTGTCCGAGTATCGCGCGGCGACATCCCGGCGAATAACCACCCTGCCATCGATGAGCGCGTAGATCTTCGACAGGGGTGCCGCGATCATGAACTCCAGCGCTTGATGGATCGTATAGGGGTTTTCCATGAGCGCCGCCTCTGCAGCCGCGACGGGCTGCCAGGCGCCGTCTTCGACTTCACGACCGGCCCTCTCTTCGAACATCGACCGGGGATCGACGATGAGTCGAAGAAACTCGTCGGACTCGATCGGCCGCTGACCGAGAGCGTTGAAGGCGTCGACGAACGCCTGCAGGCGGACCGCACCCGAGTCGATGGCCGGGAGCACGTCGGGCACGGGTGAGGCGTCGCGAGCGTCCCATCCGACGGTAACTGGATCGGTACTGGTAAAGTCAAAGCCGTCCGAGTCAGAGACGTGGTACGACACCCAGTTCACGCCATCATAGAAGAGTCGGATCTCGGAGAGACCCGCACTGTATGTCATCGCCAACTGATGCCACCGACCGTCATTCAGCGGCATGTGTTCTCCGTTATCACGCTCGTACGTGAGGCGGCGCGAACCGGAGCCGAGGCTCCAGGCCCAGGTGCCGCTGGACACGTAGAAAACCCATCCCGCGTTCTTTTGTGAATCCAGGCTGTTGTCGTCGAACTTCTTGTTGGAAAGGACGACAAAACGCCGATCGACCTCCGCTTCAGACCGGATCCAGAATCGGACGGTAAAGTCCTCATCGCCACCGAGTGACAGGCCGGACGGGAGGGTCAAGAACGTCGTCGCAGCATCTGGCCCGAGGCTGAGGGCCTCGCCCTCGATGCCGCCCACGAAAGAGAGCGGCTCAGATGATTCGAAGGTCCCATCAAAGTGGAAAATGGCCGACGGATTGCTCTGGGCCTCCGCGCCCGCGCTCGTGGCAGACAGGGTGAATGCAGTAAGGAGGAGGACCCCCACGCGTGGAATCATCAGCGTCGCCTTTCGGTGATGTTGTCTACAGGTCACGGGAAGCCCTCACCGCCGCGTGGGCATGTTGGCGTCCAGTTCGTTCCGCCAGTTGCGGAGTTCCTTGAGGAGTCGAGCGGTGTCCTCCGGGCGTTCCGTCGAGAGATCCCGCCTTTCACCCAAATCAGTCGCCAGGTCGTACAACTCGACAACGCCGTCCTCGAACCACTCTACGAGCTTCAGATCTGCGATTCGCACGGCCCCCCCGGGACGGTTGCCCGAACCGTGGTAGTGAGGAAAGTGCCAGAAGAGCGCCTCATGCACCTCTGGCGCTCCGTTCATCGCCCCGACCAGGCTCGCTCCGTCTACATGATGTGAAGGTTGGCCGGGCAGGCCAGCCAGCTCGAGTAGCGTGGGGAAGACGTCGGTGCTAGCGGCCGGGGCAGAGACCACCGCGCCGGCCGAGATCGTCCCCGGCCAACGAACGATGAGTGGTGCCCGAATACCGCCTTCGTACAGCCACCCCTTTCCCGCCCGCAGGGGGGTATTCGCCGTGGCCTGGTTCGGACTCCGGCGCGTCAGTGTACTCAGCCCGCCATTGTCGGAGAGGAATACCACCACTGTGTTCTGATCGAGTGACAGCTCGGACAGTTTGTCGAGAATGCGACCCACGCTGCGATCGCTGGACTGGACCATTGCCGCGTATGTCGCATGGTCCTGTCGGAGCTTTGTGTCCGCGTCCCGCTCGGCCTCATAGTGCTCCTCTGACTCGGGCCCGAGCGCAGCGGCCTTGGCCTCATACCGCTCAACCTCATCGGCAGGCGCCTGTAGCGGAGTGTGAACCGCATAGTGCGACAGGACCAGGAAAAATGGACTGTCTCGGTTGTTCTCGATGAACTCCAGCGATGCGTCCGTGAGCCGGTCGGTCAGGTATGCGTCATCTGGGTCTCCGGCTAGATCAGGAACGTCGGTGACCGACGGATTCGCGAGGGCATAGGGCGGAAAATAGGACGCCGGCTGCCCGGCCTGATTCACGGCGAAGTTGAATGCGAATCCCTGCGTGTCCGGAAGGTATGGCGACTCTCCGAGGTGCCACTTTCCCACGTAGCCAGTGTGGTAGCCGGCTGCCTGGAACGCTTCTCCGATCGTAACCTCATCCTGGGGGAGCTGGCGGATGTACTCGGCCTGATCCAGCAGGCCGTTTTGCTCGCCCCCGATCCAGTTGGTGAGATCGAGCCGAGCCGGGTGCTTCCCGGTCATGATGCTGGCCCGCGTTGGCGAGCATACCGAGCTGGCGGTGTAGAACTGTGTGAATCGAGCTCCCTCGGCCGCCAGGCGGTCGATGTTCGGGGTCTCATAAAAGGTGCTGCCGTACACTGACGTGTCCATCCAGCCGATGTCGTCGATCAGTACCACGACGACGTTGACGGGAGCGTCGACCGCATACTCACCACACCCGGACACGGCCAGGACCAGAAGGCATCCCAGGGTCATAAGGTCTCTCGGACCCTTCATCATCGAATCCATGAATCCATGTCTCTCGCGCTGTGCGTATTGCCACCGGACGAGCTCCGGGAGGCGGTTCGACTCAGAAGATGGTGGCCACCGAGCGAGCCGGCGAGCCGGGGGTTACAAGGGGCTGGCGGCCACGATGAAGCTCAGTTCGCGTCGCCATGGGCACTGACCGGCAGGGGGGCCCACCGCACGAGATCATGCTATTGTCATCGCTGCCTTTTCTGCCGCCGCATCGGCTTTCCAGCCCAACCTCCGGAGGTCATCCACAAGTGAATGACTCATTCGTCGTCGGGCTCGTTTCCGTCGCAGTGCTTGGCGGAGTGGCACAGTGGCTCGGGTGGCGCCTGCGTCTCCCCGCGATCCTGCTCCTGCTGCTCTTTGGGATGGCAGCCGGACCCGACGGGATTGGGCTCGTGCCAACGGACGCAATGTTTGGGGACCTGCTTCTCCCATTCGTGGCCGTCTCCGTTGCGATCCTGCTGTTTGAGGGCGCCCTGACGCTGCACCTGCCGGAGCTTGGCGCTCAGTCTTGGGTTGTGGCGAAGTTGGTCACGATCGGGGCGGCTGTGACGTGGGTACTGGCTGCGGTAGCCGCTCACTTCGTTCTGGGCTTGTCCTGGTCTCTCGCGATTCTCATTGGTGCCGTGCTCACCGTCACTGGCCCCACCGTGGTTCTTCCCCTCCTGCGTCAGATTCGCCCCACCGGGGCCGGCGGAGCTGTCCTGAAGTGGGAAGGCATACTCATTGACCCGATCGGTGCAGTCCTCGCCGTTCTCGTGTTTGAGGCACTGGTCGACGGCGGTGTCAGCCCCGCGTTCATCGGCATTGCGAAGACGATTTTCGCGGGTGGCGCTTTTGGAGTTCTGCCTGCGTTGTTCCTGGTCGTATGTCTCCAGCGCTACTGGATTCCCGATCATCTGCACGCGGTGGCAGCTTTGACCTTCGCGCTCCTCGGGTACCAGCTGGCGAACACGTTCCAGCATGAGTCGGGCCTCCTCGCGGTGACGGTCATGGGTGTGGTGCTGGCTAATCAGCGCCGCGTCGATATCAGCCATATCACCGAATTCAAGGAGAACCTACAGGTCTTTATCATCTCAGCGCTGTTCATTCTGCTGGCGGCCCGGGTGCGCTGGGCTGATCTGCAGGAGCTGCTGGTGCCCGAATTTGGAATTTTTCTTGGGATCCTGGTCCTCGTCGTGCGCCCGCTCGCAGTGGCTTTATGCACTGGAGGCGGTGGACTCTCTCGGAGAGACCGGATCTTTCTGTCTGCCATGGCTCCCAGGGGTGTGGTAGCTGCGGCGGTTACGGCGGTTTTTGCACTCCGCCTGGAGGAAGAGGGTTTCGCCGGAGCCGAGAGGCTGGTTCCGCTCATGTTCATGGTGATCGCAGGTACGGTTGCGATCTATGGACTGCTCGGGCGTCCGCTTGCTCTCAGGCTCGGCCTCGCAGAGCGCAATCCCAATGGATTCGTTCTGGTCGGGGCACATCGCCTGGCGCGCTCGCTCGCGCACGCGCTCATGCAGGCCGACCTGCCGGTGCTCCTCGTCGATACGAACGTCGGGCTGGTCGAGACTGCCAGAGACGAAGGCCTGGCCGTTTATCACGGCAGTGTGTTGAGTGATCAGGCAGACGAGGAGCTCGAGTTGCCAGGGATCGGCAAGCTGCTGGCGCTCACCGCGAATGACGAAGTGAACGCCCTGTCCGCGCGGCACTTCGTACACCTCTTCGGTCGACAGAACCTCTACCAGCTCTCGCCAGGTCGGCGCCCGCACGGGGGGGCGTCCGAATTGTCATCAGATCTGAGAGCCCGCGTGCTCGGCGACGACGATTTGACGTTTGCGGCGCTGGAGGAGCGGATGAGGGCCGGCTCTCGATTCAAGTCGACGATTCTGGCCGATGAGGACGGAATGGAAGGATGGTGGGCGGAGCACGGCGAGCACGCGGTGCCGTTCATCGCAGTGGCCAGATCTGGTGAGGTCACAGTGGCAAGTCAGGGCAGGGCCCTCGATCCGAAATCCGGTGATACGCTGATTGGTCTGACCGGCGCCCCCGCGAGCGAGCCGGCGACGAGGTCCTAGCGGACCTCTACCATTCGAGAAGCGGTTCCGGCTTCAAGCTCGAAGCTGGCGTCCTTAAAGGAGGGGGCACCGAAGCGTCCCCGGGCCTGGTTTGAGAAGCCATAACGCTCGCGAGGCATGCCGAGAAAGTTGGTGTTCAGCTTGCCATTGCTGTCTTCGTCATGAATGACGGCGACTGCATAGCGCCCAGCGGGCAGTCGCACGCTCCACACTGCGGTTGTGCGCTCTACCGGAATCACCTCTGAGACCAACGGTTCGTCCACGAACGTCGCGGGCGAGTCGAAGACGGCGATCCGGAGTTCACCCGCGATCGACTCGATCCCGGAGATCTCCACTACCAGGTCGTAGTGCGGAGGGACCAATTCCTCTGTCTGTGAAACCTGCGCCTCCAACTGTTCATCTGCGGAAGCTGCTGATCCGGTCAATGCGACCAGAAGGACGGTGGCCGCTCGGATCGCCCCGGTTCGTACCCGGCTTGTTTTCTGAGCCATGCCATCCCTCTCGACTTGACGCTGTATAAGTATTGTACAAGTTTAAGTTACATAACGATAATACTTGTACATGATTTGTACAGGATCACATGTGAGGAGGACATGGTAGCGAACGCGTCGATAGGATGGACTTGGACGGAAAAAGCCGCGTTGTGGGCTCTCCTCGGGTTCACGCTTGTGGCAGTGCTCGGGTATGGAGTCTACGGGCTCCATCCACAGTTCATCCCGCCGAGCGAATTTGGCTTCAAGCTGTTTGCCATCTCGTTTCAACTATTCGCCCGCATTCACATCGCCCTGGCCGCCCTGGTTCTATTCCTGGTTCTGTTTCGCAGGCTCGGCACTACCTGGTTGCTTCCCTTCGGATTGGTCTACGGGCTGAGTTTCTGCGCGGAGCACATCGGCACGGGCTACGGCGTTCCGTTCGGTGGGTACGAATACACCGGCCTTCTGGGGGCCAAGCTGGGCGGGCGGGTCCCGTTCCTGATTCCGATCAGTTGGTTCCTGATGGCCTTGCCATCCTGGGTACTTGCCAGGCACGCGCTCCGAGGTCCAGACCAGGCCCTGGGTCGGATTGCCCTCGCTTCCATGTGGCTGGTCGTGTGGGATCTCGCCCTCGACCCGGCGATGAGTTTCCTCACCCCTTATTGGATGTGGGAGGACCCAGGGTCCTACTACGGTATGCCACTCATTAACCTGTTGGGGTGGTACGTGACCGGAGTCGCCCTGATGGCTGTGATCGAGGGCTTCTCGTCCCGCGTTCGTTGGCTGGATCTCGATACGCGCTGGATGGCCGCCTACTACGGCGCGATGCTCGCCATGCCGCTCGGGATGCTCATCGCCGCCGGACTCTGGCTGGGCGTCGTCGTGACGCTCGTCGCGGTGGCATCGGCCTCATGGCTGACCGCACGTCTGGGTGGTCGTGAGACCGCCGGCCGAGTCGAACCAGCCTACTCCCCTGGAGGCGCCAGCGTATGATCAGCTTCGGCGATGTCAGGAACATGGACGCGGATGGCGCATTGCGGATCGTACGGCGAGAGCTCGAAGCCGTCTCGGATGTTCTACGAAGCGAGGGACTGCCAACACCTACGCTCGAGGGAAAGATCCTGCGGCCCCTCATTGCGTACGCGTTCGTGCCGCCGGAGGCACGCGGCCAACTCGACCGGCGCTTCTGGCTTGGTGCCCTCGCGATTCAGATGGTACATGAGGCTTCGCTGCTACACGATGACATTCTCGACGATGCTGCCGAGCGACGTGGGCGGCCCACCATGCACACCGACCAGGGGGTCGGTCCCGCGCTGGTCCAGGGAGATCACCTCCTCACGGCGGCATACGCGGTGTCACTCAAAACCGGGTCCATCGAGTTCATCGAGCGCTTCGTCCATGCGGTGGAGCGGACTGTAGCTGGAGAGATCGGGCAGGCTCGAGCCGCGGGAGTGATCAGCGATGAGCAAACGTATCGGAAGATCATTGCCGGGAAGTCCGGGGAGCTTCTCGGCGCAGCGGCATGCCTTGGAGCTGCGCTCAGCGAGTCTGGCGAACTCGATGCCCGCGTCGCTGTCGGTCGCCGGATCGGGTCACTCTACCAGCAGGTCGACGATCTCCTCGACTACTGCTCGGCGGGACACAGCGGAAAGCCTCCACTGCAGGATTACCGACAGGGGAAATGGACGTGGGTGCTTGGCGAGGCTCAGGTGTCTGACTTTGGACTTCCCCACGAACAGGTAGCAGAAGCGATCTTCGGCCAAAGCGGCCAAGGTCCGTCCGTGGCTGAACGCGTGATCAAGGTGCTCGAGGAAGCGCGGGACGAACTGGTGCCAGATGCCGCCTGGATGAGGGCGTGCCCTATCCTGCTGGAGAGTATCTTGAACGGGTGGGTGGATGCCGCCCGGAGTGGGGTCCGCGCGCAGGTGCAGAGCCTCGGCACTTCCGATCCGCAGAAGCTCCAGACCGTAGCTGACCCGGAGGCGGGCGCCTCGTATCACGCGCCCTCCGTTGAGGCTGTGGTGTTCGAAACCGCCCGGCGAGCGGGAGGCCCGGACGCGTGGCGAGCGTACTTCACGCGGCACGCTCGCACGTTCAGCTTGGCGGCGCGCTTGTTCCCGCCAGGACCCGCAAGGCAGGTCGAAGGGCTCTATGCTTATTGCAGAGTCACCGACGACCTCGTCGACGACCCCATTGTCCCAGCCTCTAACGACGTCCTCCAGTGTCGACTCGACCTCTGGCGTACCCTGAGTAAAGCCGCCTACGAGGGTGACAGAACAGGTGTTCCCGTTCTCGACTTCGTCATGAAGGAGGCATCTCTCGCATCAGTCGACTGGCTCTACCCGGAGGCACTTCTCGACGGTGTCGAGATGGATCTTACTGAATGCCGTTACGAGGATTGGAAGGCACTCGAGCGCTACACGTTCGGGGTGGCGGGCTCGGTAGGTGGCTGGATGACCCAGCTCTTCGGAATCACCGATCCGGAGACCCTGGACCGAGCGCACGCGCTCGGGCACGCACTGCAACTCACCAACATCGCCCGCGACGTTGGTGAGGACTTGAAACGCGGTCGAGTATATCTGCCCCGAGTTCTCCTGAACCGCCACGGCTTCTCGACCGATGACCTTCACAGTTGGCAGGTGATCGGCGGTCCCGTTCCGGGGTCGTATCGTGCGGCGGTCGAAGAACTCCTGACGGTGGCAGACAATTACTACGAGGTAGCACGTCCGGGAATCTCCGGGCTTCCGATGTTCTTCCGACGTCCCGTCGCAGCAGCAGCTGAGGCGTATCGGGGAATCGGGCAAGAAATTCGCCGAAATGGCCACGACAATCTGAACCACCGGGCATACACACGGGCTGGTCGCAAGTTGATCCTGGGCGCCCGCGGGATTCTGATGGCCAGACAGTATGCTGGGCAGCGCCGCCGGCGGCACGGAGGAATAACGACATGAGTGAGCTGAAGACTGCAATCGTGATCGGTGCGGGATTTGGAGGCTTGGCAGTCGCAACCCGACTTCAAGCCTCAGGGGTCGATGTCACCTTGCTGGAGAAGCGGGAGGAGATCGGCGGTCGCGCTTATCAGCTGCGCGACAGCGGGTACACGTTCGATATGGGCCCCAGTCTGATCACTGCGCCGCACATTATCGATTCAATCTTCAGTGCCGCTGGAAAAAATCTTCGAGAATACGTCGACCTGATGCCGCTAGATCCGTACTACCGGATCTATTTCCACGACGGCACGCACATCGACTATGTGGGTGACCCTGAGCGGATGAAGGCTCAGATGGCTCAGTTCGACCCCGAAGACGCGGCAAACTTCGACGGGTTCATGGATGAAATCAGGCCGATCTATGACGCCGTCATCGGCGATCGACTGGGCTCGAAGCCGTTCGATAGCATAGGCACGATGCTGCGCTTCCTGCCCCGGATGGCTCAACTGAAGGCGTTCCTTCCAGTGACGACCTTCGTGAATCGCTGGTTCAAGGACTTTCGGCATCGGTTCATTTACTCGTTCCATCCCCTGTTCGTCGGGGGAAACCCGTTCAAGACGCCTTCGATCTACCTGATGATTCCGTTCCTTGAGCGCGAAGGCGGGGTCTGGTTTTCGAAGGGCGGGATGTATTCGGTCGTCGAGGCACTGGGTAGACTGTTCGCAGAACAGGGCGGACAACTACGGACTGGCCAGGAGGTCAACGAGATTCTGATCGAGGACGGGAGGGCGGTCGGAGTGCGTACGTCAGCCGGCGAAATGCGAGCAGACCTCGTAGTCAGCAACGCCGATCCAGGCCATACGTACGGCACCCTCGTCGAGCGGAAAAGCCGGAAGCGTTGGTCCGACCGGAAGCTCGCGTCCACGGATTGGAGCATGAGTTGCTTCCTGCTGTACCTCGGGACGAAGAGGCAGTATCCGCAACTCGCGCATCACACGCTGATCTTGTCGGAACGCTACAAAGCGCTCCTCCATGACATCTTCGGACGGAAGATCCTTCCGGAGGACTTCTCAATGTACTTGCATGCGCCGACGAGGACCGACCCGGACATGGCACCCCCGGGCTGTGAGAGCATGTATGTCCTCATTCCCGTAGCGAACCAACAATCCGGCATCGACTGGCCGGCGCTGCAGGAGCGTTTTGCCGACACCGTGATCGACTATCTCGAAGAGTGGGGCCTTGATGATCTCCGTGACCAGATCGAAGTCCAGCACGTGTTTACTCCCGATGATTTCGAATCGGAGCTGAACGCGACGTGGGGCAACGCTTTCGCGATCGAACCCAAGTTCACGCAGACGGCGTGGTTCCGCCCTCAGAATCGCAGTGAAGATGTGAAGGGGCTCTACCTGGTGGGAGGTGGCACACACCCGGGGGCAGGCGTACCGGGTGTCCTTCTCAGCGCTGAGACGACTTTCGGGTGCATCGCTGAGGACTGGGGGCTCCCCGACCAATGGGATTGGGCAGAGCCCGGTCGGGCGGCGATGGATGAGGCCGAGCCGACTCCCACGGCCTAGGCTGATCGGCACGCCGCCACCAAGAGCAGCGAGTCGGGTCTTTAGGAAGAGGCCGACCTGGAGGACAGCCTCAGGCAATCGATCACGTTCCAGGAACGTTACTGCCCCCGCCCACAAGGAAGCCTGGCCCGTCAATCAGGTCGAGAGCGGGCCGCCATTCGCGGCGGGAACCCAATCGATCCCGTCGCGCTCGAGTTGCGCACACCCCGTATGGAGTTCATGTGCGGTTCAGGCGTCGCCCGTGCGAGCCAGGAGTGGAGCCGACGATTTTCTCCAGGAAAGACCCTAGTGACAACCCTGATCAATCGCCGGTGGCGACGAGCGGTGGAGTGGGTGACAGCGACCCGCGCGCACGGAGACGCGGCCTTCCGAGCGTGGCTGTGATCCGTGTTTCCTGCACGGCCAACGCGGGCAGCACAACCATGATCAAGGGCGTGGCGAAGAGGATTCCAAAACCGAGACTGACCGCGGTAGGAGCGAGAAATTGAGCCTGAATGCTCCGCTCCAAGATGAGTGGTGCAATTCCAAGAAACGTCGTCAACGAAGTGAGAAAAATCGGACGGAATCGGGCCCGCGCGGCGTCGAGCAGGGCATCCTCCAGCGAGGCTCCCTCTGCGCGCTCTGCGTTCACGAAATCCATGAAGACCAGTGAGTCGTTCACGACCACACCCGTCAGGCCGATAATGCCGAACAGGCTGAACAGGCCGACTGGCACGCCGAGCAGCGCGTGACCTGTAAGCGCCCCGATGATCCCGAAGGGAATCGCGGCCATGATGACCAACGGTTGTACATAAGAGTTAAGAGGGATCGCGAGCAGAGCGAAGATCCCAAGTAACGCGAGAAGGAAGCCTCGACCGAGGGATGCGTACGTGTCGGTCTGCTCTGCCCGCTCGCCCCCGAGACTGAATGTGACCTCAGGGTGTCGCTCTGCGAGCGCTGGAAGGACCGCACGACCCAACTGGCGATTCACTTCATCAGTCGTAACCACCGTTTCGTCGGCGTCCGCCGTGACTGAGACGACTCGCTCACCACTCCTTCGCGAAATGCTGGTCGGTGTCGACCCCAGCGAGACCGTGGCGACTTCCTCGAGAGGGACCCGCGTGCGCTGCGGCGTGGACACCCGGAAGGAGAGCAGGTCGGCGATCGCGTCTCGCTCTGCTTCTGGCAAGCGGACGTAAACTGGCACCTCTTCGCCATCTCGCTGGAGTCGCTGAACCTCAGAGCCGAAGAAAGCGCTGCGCACCTGATTCGCGAGATCGTCCAGCGAGATATCCAGCGAGCGGGCCTGGGGTCGGAGGTCTAGCTGGAATTCCTGCTCCCCGAGGTCGTCGTCTGTGAGGATGTCGAACACGCCGGTGAACTGGCCAAGCTCTCTCGCTACGTCGGCTGAGGCTGCATCAAGCGCTTCTATGTCTTCGGACGCCAGTTCGACTTCGATGGCCTCCGCCACCCTAAAAAAGTCGGAGGTAATGGTGAGAGAGCGGACGCCCATCAGGTCCGGCAACTCTGCTCGCCAGGCAGCCTCGAACTCCGCTGGTGTGAACTGGCTTACCTCCGGGTTCGGAAGTTCCACCGTCAGGGATGCCCGATTCGATGCCGACGCGCGGGGAGTGTCCGTCTGCCCGGGCCCTCCGCCCCCGCCACCACCTCCCCCGATTACCGAGTAGAGATTTTTGATCGGCTCCGGGTGGTCGTCCGGAAGTTCTGATCGGAGCGTCTCACCTGCTCGGAGCACAGACGCCTCGATCTCCCCGATGACCTCGAGCGTGCGCTCCACGGGAGTGCCTGGCGGCATTTGAAGATTTGCGACGACCGTCTCTCCTTGGATCGAAGGGAGGAAAGAAAAAGGAAGACGGCCCCCACCGATGAGCCCGAAGCAGAGGATGATGGATGTTCCCGCCCCAGCCATGACCACGCTCGGGTTCCTGATACTGTATGTGACGACTCGGGTCAGTGGCCCATGGACGAACCGTTGCAGCTGATAGTCCACACGCGCGCGCGCCGCTTCGATGGCCGTCACGATCGGGTTTCGTCGTGTGCTCTTGGGTCTGGCGTGCGACAGGTGCATGGGGAGGATGAACAGAGCCTCGACCAGCGAGAGAATCAGCACGACGATGACGACGAGCGGCAGATCGATCAGAAGCCGACCCAGGGTCCCTTCGATAAAGAGGAGAGGCGCGAACGCGACAATGGTAGTGAGCACGGCGAAGACGACGGGTTTGGCGATTCGCACCGCGCCCTTTCTGGCCGCTTCCATGGGTGGGAGCCCTTTCTCTCGCTCCGCGAAGATGTTCTCTCCCATCACGATCGCGTCATCGACCACGATCCCGAGCGCGAGGATGAACCCGAAAAGAGAGATCGTGTTCATGGTCACGCCGAGCGGCGCGAGCAGGGCGAACGCGCCGATAAACGAGATGCCGATCCCCAGCGCAGTCCACGCCGCCAACCTGAGGTCGAGGAAGAGCGTCAGCGCGATGAGAACCAGGCCGAGGCCGAGTAGGCCATTCTTGAGAAGAAGCTTGAGTCGGCCCGACAGTACGACCGACTGGTCCTGCCAGACCGAGATATCGACCCCTGCCGGCAACGTCGGGGCGAACTCCAGGGCATAGGCTTGCACCGCAGCCGCGACCTCGAGGACGTTCTCTTCGCCCACCCGATACGCGGTCACGACGACCGCTGGTTTGCCGTTGAATTTTGCGGCCAGGTCGGAGTCTGCGAATCCGTCTTCCACTCGTGCAATGTCGCCGAGTCGCACCTCGGTTCCGTCTGACTGACCAACGACCACGATCTCCCTGAAATCTTCGGCGGTCTCGTTTCGGCCCTGCGTCCTGAGAAGAACTCTGCCGTTACTGGTTTCGATTTCTCCACCGGAAAGCTCGAGACTCTCGCGTCGGACGATCCCAGCTACGTCGGTGAGGCTCAGGCCGTACGCATCGAGAACGTCAGACGAGACCTCGATCGACATCTCGTAGTCGCGTGCGCCGCTGACCTGCACGTCTGAAATCGAGTTCAGCGCGACCAGGTCGTCGCGTACTTCTGCGGCGGTTTCTTTCAGGTAGCGCTCTCCCACGTCTCCTGACACGACCAGCTGAATGACCTGTGAACGCGGTGAGGCCAGGCTCACGACCGGGCGTTCGATCTGCGCGGGCAAGGTGCGGATACGATCGATCGCTGACTTCACCTCGTCGAGGACTTGGGCCTTATCCACACCGGTCCGCAGTTCGGCCGTGACGACCGCCAGGTTCTGCGAAGCCGTGGCGTTGACCTCGATCACTTCATCGATCGACTCGAGTCGCGCCTCGATCGGGATGACGATGGCCTCTTCGACCTCAACTGGGGACGCCCCTGGGTAGGCGACGGAGATGTTGATGATGTCGGGAGAGAACTCTGGAAATATCTGCTGCCTGAGAGTCATTGCACCAAAGCCGCCCGCGACCAGGAGGAAGACCATGAGCAAGTTGGCGGTCACGCCGTTGCTGATCATCCACTCGATTGCTCGGTTCATCGAGACGCTCCGGAAGGCTCGTCTCGCGTGGCCGACCGCACTTGCATCCCTTCGGTCATCACCGTGAGATCGCTGACTACGATCTCTGTGCCCGACGGCAGATCAGCCTGCACGAACACTGTGTCCTGTATCTCCTGGATCACTCCTACCCTAGCGGTCGACACGACTCCCTTGTCGCTCACCACCCACACCGCGGGTCCTTCCCGCAGCGCCCGGCGTGGAACAGCGAAGAATCCCTCGATGCTGCGACCCTCGATCGTGGCTCGGGCGTAGGAGCCTATGAGCAATGGTGGTCGGTCGTCCTCTGTATCGAAGGGTGCGGGGATGCGGACGACCACTTCGACGGTGCGCGTCGTCGGATCAAGCGCACCTGAGGTGTGCTCGACAAATCCGTCCCACTCATACCACGTCCCACCAAATTCTGCCTGAATCTTCGCCGGAATTCTACTAGCTCCGGTCTCATCCCAGAGATCGTCGATCAGTGCGGCCTGTCGGGTACTGAGGGAGATGTCGACCTCAACAGCGTCTGTGCCGTAGATCTCAGCCAAAACCTGCCCTGGAGAGATTACCTGGCCCACGTCGACAGACTCGGATCGGACCCGCCCGGAGAAGGGTGCGGTTACGGCAGTACGCGTCAGGTTCAACATCGCGTCGGCGAGCAGGGCCTCGGACCGGGCCAACGAGGCTTCGGCTGCCGCAAACTGGGGCTGCTGCCGTGCGAGGCGGGCGGCCAGTGTGGTGTCGGACGTGGCGGTACGACCCGTACGTGCGCTCAGGAGTTCATACTCCTGCTGGGCGACTGCCTGATTCTGTGCTGCGAGCGCGACGTCGACCTCTCGTTGCTGCACCTCAGCCCGCGCGATCGCAACCGCGTTCAGGTAGCTCTGCTGCTCGATCAGGAGAAGCGTGTCACCTTCTTCGACCGCTCCGCTGCGGGCCAATTTGTAGGACACCGCTACGACCCGACCCGAGACCTCCGCCGAAAGGGTGATCTCGGCGGTCGGACGCACGGTGCCGGTGCCCTCTACTACCAATGATGCAGTCCTGGGAACCAGTGACTCGGTTGATACGACAGGGGCCAGACGCGGGGCTGCGATCCGCTCGGGTTGCGGCCGGCTAGCCAACAACCACACTGCGGCCAAGACGCCGCAGCCCAGTATAAGTGCTGGGAGGAAGCACCCGATGTTGCGGCTGCGCCCGCGCTCTGCGGGATCGGTGCGGAAGTGGTAGGTCATCGGGATTCTTCTAGTGTGGGTTCCGCGGGTGGAGCGAGCCATGTGCCGCCCAAGGCCCGGTGTACGTTGAGTCGAGCCGCGGCGAGCTCGCGCTCGGCTGAAGCTTGTGTGTCCTGGACGTTCAGGACCGTCCGCAGTGCATCCAGATATCCGACGTAGTCGCCGACGCCCAACTCGACACGCCGCAGCTGGGCCTCGACTGAGGACTGGGCGCCCAGGAGCTGCTCGTCGAGCACAAGTTTGCGTTGGCGCTGTGCATCGAAGGCGGCGAGAGAGGCGTCCACCTCCTGAAAGGCCGTGAGCACGGATCGGGCGTAACGAGCCGCCTCCTGCCCGTAGCGAGCCTCAGCCGCTTCCTGCTCCGCTTTCAACCGGCCACCTGAAAATATCGGGGCGGTCAGGGACGTGATGAAATTCGTGAACCACTGGTCAGCGCGTACGATATTCTTGAGTTCGCCGCTCTGCGTTCCTGTCGAGCCAGTGAGCGAGATCGAAGGGAAGCGTGCGGCGGCGCGCTCACCCACTCGCTGCCTAGAGGCCTCCAGACGTAAGCCCGCGGCTCGCAGATCCGGGCGACCAGCGAGGACATCAGAGGGAAGCCCTGCCGGGATTGGATCGGAACTGACCACAGGTACGCCGTCCCCCGCGAGGATTTCGTCAACCTCATGCGGGTAGCGCCCTAGGAGAAGAGCGAGTCGGCCTCGTGTTGCCCTGATCTGGCTGACCAAGAGAGGGAGGCCCGCTCTCGTAGCGTTGAGGTCCTGCTGGATCTGGTACAGCTCGATGGACGTTGCCACGCCACGCTGGTAGCGATCCTCGGTGAGTGCGTCGCGCTCTGTGAGGATGTCGACCACGCCCTCGAGAATAGTCTGGCGTGCCCGAAGTTCCCGTAGCTCGAAGTACGCTGCGATCGTCTCGGAAGCGATTGAGATCTGAACGGTGTGAAGGTCTGACTCCGTCGCCATAAAGTCTGCCATCGCCGCGCGCCGACCGCTGTTCAGCTTCCCCCAGAAGTCGAGCTCGTAGGAAAAACTGAGGCTCGCGCCGAAGGTCGCGAACGAGAAGCGGTTGGTCCGTTCTGGGTCCCCTTCTCCTGCACCACTTTCTAGGATGGCACCGAATTGACCTGTGTTTGCGGGCTGACTGAAGCGCGATGCGTCGATACCCGCGGTGACCGAGGGAAAGAGGGGTGATCTCCCGATTCGATATTGTGCCCGCACTTCTTCGACCCGCGCGACGGCCTCATGGACGTCCAGATTGAAGACGATCGCCAGGCCGACCACTTCGTCGAGTGTCGGGTCTTGAAAGTCGGTCCACCACGCGATCGCCTCGGGCCTCTCCGCGCCGCCGTCCGGGAACGCATCGGGAATCCGATTCAGGGCAGAAATCGTGACCGGATCGGGCGCCATCGAGCAACCCATGGCGAACACTGAAAGCGCAAGGGAATATCGCAGGCCTCGCGTCACCCATCGGGGAAGACGGCGTTTGTCTACCTCGTTTGGACACAGCCCAGGGGCGGATTTAACCATTGCGTGCCAGGGTTGTATATCGAAAGTCTAACTTTTATTAGACAAGCGTAATGCAATGCTCCTGGTACACAAGGGTGAGACTGCCAGGTTGTTCAGGACTGGGCCTATGTTGGCGCTGCTAGAACAGGCCGCGCGCCTCGATCCCGATACGAAACCTTCGCTCGATTACGGCCTGCCAACCGTCCGGGCGGGCGTCGAGCAGATTGTCGACACCGAGCGTTCTCACAGCTGCGGGCGTCGCGATGGATCAGATTCCGACACGATACCGGTCAGTCGACCTAGTCTCTGAGTCGACACAGAAACCCGCCCGAAGGTCTACAGCCCGCCGAGAAGTTCGGCCCTGAGACGCGTGTCGCCCGCATGAGCAATGCGGATTCTATCATCCGTCGAGGGCGAGCCGTTACGCGATCGCCTCGACCGTGAGCATCAACTGCATGTGGATGATGCCGTTAAGATCGCGACGGACCTTGCCGAGGCGCATTAGCCCGCTAGGTCTGCCTCGCGCAGTCGCTCGCGGCGTTCCATCTCCTCGGCTTCCACCGTCTCGATTTCATCCAGCATCGAATCCACGTCCGCGAGCTGGGTGTCTTCCTTATGGACACCGCTGAGTTCGGACTCCGGCTGTAACTCACCAGCCTCGAAACGCGACCAGATTTCGCCGTCATAGCGCGTCGCCAGCAGTTCCGGTGCATACAGGCCGTAGTATGCAGTGATATTGTTAACATCGCGGGCAAAGAAACGCGCGGCATTGTTGTTCGCTGCGGCGTTGATGACCTGCGGCAGGTCGATGATCACCGGGCCCTGCTCGTCCACCAGTACATTGAATTCGGACAGGTCGCCGTGCACCAGCCCGGCGCACAGCATACGCGTCACGTAGCGCATCATCACAGCGTGGTCCGCACGTGCCTGTTCAGGGGACAGCGAGACATCACTCAGCCGTGGAGCTTCGCGGCCTTCGCCGTCCATGATCAATTCCATCAGCAGCACACCATCGAAACAGCCATAGGGCTGCGGTACGCGCACCCCTGCACTGATGAGCTTATAGAGCGCATCGAGCTCGGTGTTCTGCCACACCTGCTCTTGCTGGTCACGGCCGAAACGGGACCCCTTTGCCATCGCGCGCCCACGGCGGCTGTTACGCACCTTACGCCCTTCCTGGTACTGGACCGCATGCTTGAAGCCCCGCTTAGCGGCTTCCTTATACACCTTGGCACAGCGGATCTCGTCGCCACAGCGCACCGCGAAGACATCGGCCTCCTTGCCGCTCATCAGCGGGCGGATGACTTCATCCACGAGTCCGTCGTCGACCAGTGGCTGGATGCGTCTTGGGATTCTCATTGAGGCCTTATACCTAGGTGCTGTCGGGAACGGGTAGGAATCCAACCGGCCTCTTGGTCCAAGAGCCACGCTGTTTCGTGCAGCTGTGGAGGGTCCCGTAGGAGGGAAGGTCGCACCGCCCGATCATTCTCGACAGCTTCCCCAGATGGGTATGTCCTCCCTGGGCGTGGAAGGCTGCGGCTCCATTTCGCAGCAGAGTCGCGATCCACTGGAACGCGTAAAAAAGAGCGTCTTAATTCCAATTTCGAAGCGGGCGGATTGGCTCCGCCTCTTCGTGAAAGGCGTTGTGATTCTATAGTAGACGGGTCGTGCGCGATTCCTGCGGTCAGCCAATGTATCCGAACAGCACAGCCACGAGACGGTGGTGGCACCCACGGGAGCGATCCTCCTTAGTCGATCATCTCGGCCGGGAGTTCTGTCTCCACAATTTGCCCGCCTTCTAAGGCCACATAGTAGACGCTGGCCTCAGCGCGAGTCTTTATGACACGGCCCACCTCATTGTCCACGAAGTAGATGCCCGCGTCGTTGTCGCACGCGTACCCGGGCTTGAGCTCGCCCGATCGAATCAGTCGCTGGTACGTAGGCCTCCTCACCGCTTCCGCGTCGTAGTGCGGCGAGTGACTTCCGCGAAGGAGTCCGAGGCATTCGATCTTGGTGACTTCCTGTGGCCTAGAGTCGGTTGTGCCTTCTTCGAACCAGCAGAGTGACCCGGCACTGGCTCCCCCCAGGACGATTCCACGATCCCAAGCCTCCCGCAGAATATCGTCAATCCCCTGGACCCTCCAGATCGCCTGTTGATTCAACGTGTTGCCACCCGACACCACGATCCCGTCCATCGAGAGAAGTATGTCCTGCCAGCTCTGATCCATGCTGTAGCTGCTTATGAAGCTCTCCTGCACCATGGGAGTCACATTGAGCGATGCGCAGTTCTCGTACCAACGGATGATTCCCGACTCTCGATCGGCGGACGCGGTAGGGAGATAGCACAACCGAGGCCGGTCCTTACCTGTGAGTTCGGCCATGTAGCGAATGAAGGCGGTCCCGAAACCTCCGCCGGCGATCAGGATCTGGCGAGGCGTTTGTCGCGAGGTCGGCTCTGCTGCGGCCAGAGGCTGGTGGGGTATACCCAGACCGAGGCCGGCTGCGGCGGAGGATGTCAGGAAGTCTATTCTTTTCATCGGTAGTCCTCTCGTATGTGGCATTCGGGCGGACGAACGTAGCTAGCGGCTGGAGTCAGGAATAGCTCGGTTGTGTAGAGCAAAATGGTTGTGAGCGAGCGTCTGCTTCGCTTTCTCAATTGAGCGCACACAGGACCATGGATTGGACCGCTATTCGTGCGATCGGCGAGGTCGGTGTCATCGTGTCGCTGCTCTACCTCACCACTCAGGTGAGGGACAGCACAAAGGGCTTCCGAGACTTCACATATCAGGCACTTGTGGACGCATCACTCGGCATCTCACTAAGGCTGGGAGGGGTGATCGCACGGGCCGAAGCCAGCAACCCGAGAGTGCTGAGTAGACCCTCTGTTTCACCGCATCCACCGGTGGATTATACGACACTGTTTTGCACGGCTGGTCCGGTGCTCCGGCCAAGTTGCAGAATCATGGCGCCCTAAGCAGAATGAGAGCATGAAGAGGAATCTGCGCGGCGCGACCGTGCAACAGAATCGCGAGACGTTAGAATGCCGGTTCAGCGAATAACGCTTCCCACCGGGGCCCCATGTGGAGAGACTATGAGTAGGGTGATTTCGAGATCGATCGTTCGTATCGCGACCTTGGGCTGTCTTTTCTTCGGTCTCGTGTCCTGTGCGGCGTCTCAGGATGCCGCGTGGGGAGGGGAACTGGTTGCCCGGATCGACTCTCTCGCTGAGGCGACGCTCCGCGAGGGGCCGGTCGCGGGCTTGACGATCGGCGTGAAGCGTGGCGGTGATCTGCTCATGGTGAAGGGCTACGGATACGCAGACATCGAGAATAGCGTGCCGATGACGGCAGAGACCGTGTATCGGATCGGTTCTCTCACGAAGCAGTTCACGGCCGCGGCGGTCATGCAGCTGGTCGAGGCGGGCCTCATTGGCCTCGACGATCCGATGACACGGTACTTGCCGAACTATCCCACGCAGGGTCACGAGGTGAGCATTCGGCATCTCCTCACGCATACTTCGGGCATAAAGAGCTACACGAGCATCGGAGACGCGTTCTGGCTCAAGGCCGCCCTATTGGATCTCTCCCACACCGAGATGCTTGAGCTCTTTCAAGACGAGCCATTCGACTTCGCTCCTGGTGAGGGGTACAGCTACAACAACTCAGGGTACTATCTGCTCGGCATGATCATCGAGGAGGTGAGCGGTGAGTCCTATGATGGTTATCTCGGTACCCACGTCTTCGGGCCGCTGGGTTTGTCACGTTCGTCCTATTGCCATGAGGCCCAGATTATCCGCGGCAGGGCGGAGGGCTATGAACAGGGCCCCGATTGGCTTTTGAATGACGGGAGCATTTCCATGAACACCCCGGGAGCAGCGGGCGCGCTGTGCTCCACGGTGCCAGACCTTCTGTCTTGGACCACGGCGCTACGGAGTGGACGGGTCGTAACTGAAGCGAGCTACCAGGCCATGGCGACTTCTGGCCTACTGGACGACGGCTCCGCGACCGGATATGGATTCGCTCTTGGTGTTACCCCTCTTGGGGAGCATTCCAGGGTGGCCCACACCGGTGGCATCAACGGCTTCAGCACAGTGATGGCACACTATCCGGAGTCTGGCCTCGATATCGTAATTTTGTCCAACACCGGCAGCGGTGCCCCCGGGCAAGTGGAGGACAGGATCGCTCGATGGGCGCTCGGGATGCCGCTCAAGAACTAGTGTTGTCCCTGCGCTGTGGTGGGGCTAACCGAGCCAGGGTTCTCACAAGCGGTTGCTACTGGCACGAGTTGCCAAATGAGTGAGTCAGATAGCGTTCAGGGGTTGTTCGCAGGTCGCCCTTGCAGCTAAATCGCGAGACGTTAAGAAGAACAAAGATCAAATTTCGTGGTGACCGAACCCCCAGAAAGCGTATGACCCTGAACTACGACATCACTGAGGACGGCCTCTGGGTCATGACGTTTGCCGATATGGCTGCGGCCAAGAGCGACCGGAAGGCGGTATCGCCACTTGATGTACTTCTCGGGCTCATGTTGCTGAGCGATCCCGCGTTCTCGGAGGACCTTCCAAGTCTCGCGAGCCAGCTACTGAGGGCTGCCTGCCTACACCCCGATGATCTTCCCACATTGCGCGACTTGGGCTGGACGAATCTCCCTGATCAGCCTTCTTTCGGCGGAGTGATGACTCCGGAAGTGACGGAGCTTCTTGGGGGAGCCCTGCGCTGTGCTCGCGATTTCGCGACGCCTTATATCGGTGCAGAACATCTTCTGGTGAGCGTGCTCGCGGGAAATTTTGGCCCCGAACTGGAATCTTGGATGGATGATTCCGGCCTCAGCGAAGCAGAGGTCTTCAGGCAGTGGGTTAAAGTGTTGCTTCAGATCCAAGGTGGTGACATTGGCTTTGGCCCCGCTTCAGTTGTGGAAGCATAGGTCGGCCGAATGGAACCCATTCTTGTCGGTTACTTCCCCAAGCAGGTGCGTCTGCCGCCTCCGTCGCTCACAGGGGTGGGCATCGAAGAGATCGGCAGCGTCGCGCGCTGTATCGCGTCTGGACCCGTTGGTTGGTTCGACCTTGGGAAACACAATGCGTGGGGCTGTTACAGCGACCCGGACACTGCGTGGTCCTTGGTCCCGCCTGACCAACAAACGGACTACCGACTCTGGGCGTACGAAGTCTACCCAATGGAATTTTTCGACGGCGCAGCGCACGCCTTGGAGATTGCTTCTCCGGAGGTGACACCGCTCGCAGGAGACTTCCGAGCGGTCGGCTGGGATGCGGTCTCTCGATCAGGGGGTCAAGACTTCGAGTGCTCTCCGCTCTCATGCAACTACATGGTCGAGCGCTACACGGTCAACGCATACTGTCTCGTCAATCTCCAAGATGCGCAGAACCTCGCGGCGACTGCCGAGCGAGAGGGCTGTGAGCCGGGGCCCTACGTGGTGGTCAACGTTTGGCAACGTGATGTCTAACAAGCGATTGCTCCTGACACGGGTTGCCGAAGGGGTGAGTCAGGTAGGGTCTAGGGATTGTTGGTAGGTCGCCCGTGCAGACGGCAGGTCGAACCGATGGAGGAGAGACACTCGTGAGACTCAGGCGTGCTCAAGGTGTTCGTGATCCCGCTCGGTACCCTGCTCGCTTTCTCAGTGGAAGCCTGGTGGGGCAAGGTGCAGGTTCGGAGAGAGTTGGTCCGGGCCCGAATCGCGGTCTCAAGCGAGTTCAGGTTCAATCTCGAGACGATTGAACCGTCGACCTGCTGAGTTTTCCAGTGCTGGTGGACGCCACGCTCTATCGGAAGGAGCGGTGTTTCCCCCCTTTTATGATCGCTCCGAGCGCCCACTACGTATCGTTTGTCTTCCTCTACGGGATGCGAATGTTTGGACAGCCCACCACCTTGCAGTCGTACGGGACATCCGAGCCAACGCGGCATAGAGGGAGAGAAGGTTCGTGGGAATCATCATGAGCGAGCGTCCGATTCGAGCTAGGTGCGGCATCACGTTTGTGACCGGATATGCTGCACTACTCCTGTCAGCTGCGTGCATGGGAGGTCTCGCAGAAGAGATGCCGCCGGTCCATGTGGAAGAGGGACTCGTTTACACGTTCGACGCGGCCACCCCGGGCGGACCTGAGGCGGTCCGCAGGATCAATATCAGCGTGCCGGACCAGGTCCTCGAAGACCTCGAGTACCGCTTGGGCCGTACGCGCTTGCCCGACCAGATCCCTGGCACCGCGTGGGATTATGGTACGGACGGAGACTACCTGGTTGAGCTCCTGGCGTACTGGAAGGACGACTTCGATTGGCGGGCGCAGGAACGCAGGCTCAATGATTTCGACCACTTCGTGACCGAGATTGATGGGGTCGATATGCACTTCATCCACCAGCGTTCGCCAAACCGCGATGCGACTCCCTTGTTGCTCACGCACGGCTGGCCTGGGTCGTTCGTCGAGTTCACCGAGCTCATCGGTCCGCTTACCGATCCGGCGGCATTCGGCGGCGACCCCGCGGATGCGTTTCACGTGGTTGTGCCGTCACTTCCTGGTTTCGGCCTTTCCGGTAAACCAACCCAGCCTGGCTTTAGCCCCGAGCGAATGGCCGAGGTCGAAGCGGCCTTGATGGAACGTCTCGGTTACGATCGTTATGGAGCGCAGGGCGGGGACTGGGGTGCCATTATCGGCCGCTCGCTCGCGGGAAATTATCCAGAGAACGTGATTGGGCTCCACTCGAATTTCATCCTCGCCGGACCGGGTGCCGATACCGGCCAAGATGGAGGTGCGACGCCCGAAGAGATGGAGCATCGTGCCGAGCGGGCTGCCGCCTTCGGTGAGGGGAGCGCGTACCAAAACATTCAAGGTACGAAGCCGCAGACGGTCGGAGTGGGACTCAACGACTCGCCAGCCGGTCTAGCTGCCTGGATCGTGGAGAAGTTCCACGGCTGGAGCGACAACGACGGGAAAGTGGAAAGCGCGTTCACCAAGGACCAGATTCTGACCAACATCACCCTCTACTGGGTGACCGAGACGATTACATCGTCAGCGCGCATCTACTACGAGTCGAGTCACACAATGGTGACCCGCCCAGTGAGGTACGTGGGGGTCCCGACTGCGGGCGCGATCTTTCCTAAGGAGATCTACTTTACTCCGCGGGCTTGGGCGGAGGCGAGCTACAACATCGTGAGGTGGACGATGATGCCGAGCGGAGGGCACTTTGCTGCGCTCGAAGAGCCGGAACTCCTAGTGGACGACATCCGGGCGTTCTTCAGGGAGTTGAGATGATTAAGGGAGGCCTGGGAGCAAGATCGAACCCACTCCGATCAACACACCGCCGAGGGCCCACCCGACGGCCCACGTCAGCCCCATTCCAACGGCACCGCGGATTCGTCTAGGCCACCTGTTCATTGCTGCCTACTCGCGCATCCGGACTCTTCTACTGCGAGCCGGTGTCACATGCAAAAAACTTTGTATTACAAAGTTTGTGCCGGTTGGGCGAAGTCCAAGAACTGCAATGGCCAGGGCTAACGGCCTGGGACGCCGTCCGGATGTTTTGAGCACCTTGGTGGCTGCTCGATGGTGTACGCGAGCGATGAGATCAACCAGTCGTCGTCGACCTGCACGAGAGTAAAGAGATCGACGCCGCAGTGAGACCATTCACCATCGCGATAGAAATCGTACGGAAGCCAGACGGTTGCCAAGCCGCTGACGATCTCGACCCGTCCGTCGAAGCCTCGCTCCACAAAGTCTGAATTCATGGGGCGGGCACGAGTTTCCTCTCGAGTCGTCAGGCGTGGAGTCCCCCCACCGGACGGCATCGCCAACGTTATCGCGCCTTCGATCATCAGGTCGGTCAGGCCAACGGGGTCTTCCTCGCTAATCGCCCTTAACGCCGCGTGAGCAACGGAGAGGGCAGCTTCCTCGTGGGGCAACTCCTGAGCGCCTACCGGCGTCGTCCAGGCGAAGAGGCCGGCGACGACCAGCAGGGTCGATCGACCAAGAGGAAGGAGCAGCAGTCCAATTCCGTTGCAATGCAGCTTCATGCCGTGCTTCTCCAGACTCTGTATTCCAGGCGCGGTGAGAAGCGATGTTATCGCGTTGCGGCGAGGACCGCTTGGACTGGGCAGCGTAGGAGGTGGAGACGTCGTGGGGTTGTTGGCGGACCACCGACCCGACAGAATCGCAACATCGAACGTGCCTCGCCCAAACAGGAAAAAATAGTATGCGCCGAGCTCTGGTCACGTTCGCCTTGGTCCTGGTTCTGGCGGGCTGCTCTGATGACTCTCTGATCGACGACGGTTTCGCCGCTAGCCATTACCTCTTCGTCTGGGCGACGGATTCAGATTCTGTCGATCTGAACTTCCTTGCCGTCCTGGACGCTGATCCGGTGTCAGACACGTATGCCGAGGTGCTCACGACGGTGCCTGTGCCTACTGAAGGCCGCACGAGAGGCCACCATACCGAGCACCGGCTGCATGAGGGCGGCCGCCTGTTCGCGAACGACTTCGGGACCGGAAAAACGTACGTGTTTGACCTGACTGACCCGTTGGTTCCGACAGTCTTGGACTCATTCACGGTGGCTGGGCCGCTGGCGTCCCCTCATAGCTTCGAACGGCTTTCGAGCGGTAATGTTCTCGCCACCTTTCAGAACAATGGTCCCGACAACACGGCACCGGGTGGGATCGCCGAACTTGACCCACGGGGTGTCGCCGTAAGGTGGAGTTCGGCCGGAGAGCCAGGCAACTCCGTGCGGCCCTACAGCCTCGCGGTGTCACACGAGTTGGATCGGGTCGTCACGGGTAGCGCGGACATGCTGGGGGGATTCGACAGCCGCGCGATTCAAATCTGGAGGCTCAGCGATTTGGCTTTGCTCGAAACGCTCGAATTTCCCGAGGAATGGGGGCCGGCGGCGGAGCCCCGCGTCCTCGCGGACGGAGTGACGGTCCTCGTTTCGACGTTCGGCTGCAAACTGCTCCATGTGGTTGGATTGGAAACGGACGATCCGAGCCTGGAGCTGGCTTACGATTTTGGGGGAGCCAACTGCGCGCTACCTGTGGTGACCGGGAACTTCTGGATTCAGGCGGTCCCTGACGCCAACGGGCTGGTGGCGCTTGATGTCTCAGCGGTGTCGAGTCCAGTGGAGGTGGCTCGGGTAGAGCTGACCGAGGATGACTGGCCCCATTGGATCGCTCTGTCTCCGGACCAGAGCCGGATCGTCGTGACAGGGTATGCCGGTACCCGGTATCGGGTCATTCTGATCGATCTGGATGCTCGTACCGGGAAGATGCAAGTCGATGCTGCGTTCGCCACAGCCGGAGAGGATCGGCCGGGTGTGTCCTTCGATCGACCGTCGTGGGCGCACGGTTCTACCGGTCCTGCGGATCCTCACGGAGCCGTTTTCTCACTGGTGCGATAGCAATGTTCAACAACACTCCTGCGCTTTGGATCGGCGTGATCCTCTTGTCCGTGGTGGCGCTCGCGATGAAGATCACGGCCCTGGTCGTCGTTGCCCGGACGGGTGCCGGTTTTGTTAAGGGTGATGCTTCCGCGGTGGCGGGCACGTGGATCCTCGAAGAGCTCCGGGGTTCGGGTCCTGAGCAGGCGACCTCCGGCGAGAGGACCGAGGTCGCGGCGACCCTGCTAGCGCTCGCCGCCTCCGATGTGCAGACCCTTCGACTGATACTCTCTCCATCGACGGTCACACTCTTTCTGGACGACGGCCCCGCTCTGGGTTTCAGCGAATCTCCTGGCGCCACTCAACGAAGTCATAACGGAACCAGGGTCAGGGCTATGGGATTTGTCGAAGATGAACGGGTGCGCCTGGTGACAGAGGTCACAGGTGGGTCGTCACTCGAAGAGCAGTATGATCTACAGGTCGCGACCGGAAGGCTCGAACGCTGTACACGAGTCGAGGTACCCGGCGAGCGGCTGACTGTCGAATCCGCACGGGTTTTTCGGCGGGCCTGAGCACATGAACAAACCACCTTGGGGCACCATGAGAACAAAACTGGTTACGGTCCTTTTTCTGACCCTCTGCGCACACGCTTCCCTCGGAGCACAGGAGACTCGACCCGATGACGTCTCATCAATCGACGGAATCATCCGAGCCTACTACGAGATCGTTTCTGGGCCGGAGGGCGAGGCCCCCGATGCAGCGCGCGATCGGAGTATCCACCATCCCGACGCGTGGGTCGCGCTCGCAGCCATGAACGCGGAGGGACAGCCTGTGGTGAATGTGATCACCCTGGACGAGTACCACGGAGAGGGACGCCCACGATCCGAGGGGTTTTGGGAATGGGAAACCGATCGAGTGGTTAGCCGCTCTGGAAACATGGTGCACGTCTGGAGTAGTTACGCCTCTGCACGAACCAAAGGCGGCGAGCCCTACACGGGCGGGGTTAACAGCATCACTCTGTTTCACGACGGCACGCGCTGGTGGGTCATGGGTTGGATGTTCGACTCGGCGGTCGGCTGAACGGACTGGGTTGAGCGCGGCAGGCCCCATTCGTAAAGATGCCTTACCGCCCCTAACGTCAGGCATCATCGCCTTTCGAACAAAGAGCGGGGCGCGACTGAAACAGGGTCATGTGCTCTGAACTCGGCTGTCAGGGACTCTGGCGACCCAGCGATTCCAGTGCATCCGCCCATTCGGCCAAATCTTGTCGACCTTTTGGCGAAAGGTCGTAGTGGCCTGTCCGCACGCGCTCGAACCATCCGTAGTGATTGTCCCTCAGAATGGGGCCGGCACGCTCGACGTCCGCTCGCTCCCGGATCACGCTCAGTTTCAATCCGTCCTCTGCAGCCAGCTCCCGAGCGCACCTCAGGGCATCTTGGCGATAGGCGGTCAGCCGCTTGCGAGACGGTGATCCTCCGGCCTCTGGGTCGCCGACTCGTTCTGCGAACTCCTTGAGCAGTCGATCTCGGCGACCTGCATTAGCCCTTGGTTGGTAGGGTGCCGGGTCGAGGACGGGAACGACCTGGCCCCTACTCGAGACGGTCAACAGGCCCAAGCCGAGGCGCCGGAGGAGGCTGGTCACCTGTTTCCTCTTGGTGCGCCACGTTGCGCTCTGTCCCTTCCCAATTCGGAAGGCGACGTAGACTTCATCCGAAGCCTGAAGCCGATCGGCGGCCTGAAGGAGCAAGACAAGATTAAGCCTCTCCTTCAATTCGACGACGACGGGCCCTTCATTACCCCGTACCGCGACGATGTCGCACGCACCGATCTCGCCCTTCACCTCATAGCCCTGGGCCTCGAGGAACCGCTTGATTGGCTCGTAGAGGTCGACCTCAGCCACGGTGTTTCCGGATCAGCTCTCGTCCTCCCGAAGCGTTTTGACCCTCTGGACACCCACTACCTCGTTGAGGGATCTGGGCGACTTGAAATGCGCGTGCAGAGCGATCGCTGTCTGCGACATCGGGGGGTTCTCCTCGTGCTGCATCAGATTGAACCGCGTCGAGGGCACGATCGTCGGACAGGTCTGTGGTCGCAAGCATGTTGATTCGCTTGTGATGGTGTGGCTCAAACGGCACAAGCGCCCGATCCAGTCGATCCTTCTTCGAGATGCCCAGCCTGAAGGCCTATGAAGACGACCAGCCGAAATCTGACGACACTTCGGAAGCTGGTCGCGAAGACAGCGGGATGAGAGTCGGAAGCCGGGATGTCTCCTCCCACGGGCTGCGTCGCCGCTCTGGGTCTCGCCCTCCCGTCGTATCCTGACCTTCAAAGCCGAGATCTGCAGGGATGACGGCGACCCGCCTGCTGGGTCGACATCGGTGGCGTCGAGGGTTACAGGTACGCCGATATCATCGAGGCCAACTTTGGTGGCTGGAACGGGGTCCGCCTCAGTCGCCTGAGGCGGGGGCAGGTCTGGGGCGGTCAAGTCCCTTGTCGGGCTGCTTCCTGTCTGCATCTTTCCGCGTCGAATATGCCCGGTCCACGGGCCGGACTGGGTGGAGAGCGATATGGTCGGTGCTGGAGCGCGGAGACGTGGGCAGAGCTTTGCGCTCTCCGTTCTTTTGCTCGGACTCCCGATCGCAGCTTCGGCCCAGGCCACGCGAGCTGCCCCGAGCGACCAGATCCCAGCTTATCGTATCGCGGAGGGTGCCTCCGAGCCGGTGAATATCGATGGCCGTCTATCGGAGGCCTTCTGGTCACTCGCGGTGCCGATCGAGGGTTTTCGCCAGAAGGACCCCGAAGAGGGTGAGGCCGCCACAGAGCGCACCGAGGTCAGGATCGCCTATGACGCGGACGCCCTCTACATCGGTGTGATGGCGTTTGACCGGAGTCCGGACGACGTCGTCGCCCGGGTCATGCAACGGGACAAGATATTCGAGGTCGATGGCTTCGGGCAGAATGGCCTGGAAGCGGCGGGCGACGATGCTGTCGCGATCCTTCTTGATCCATTCCATGACCACCGGAGCGGCGTGATTTTCGCCACGAATCCAAATGGGGCGGAGTTCGAAGCGCTAGTTACCGACGAAGGCAGCAACATCAACATCGACTGGCGAGGCGTGTGGGAAGTCTCGTCGACCCGGACTGCAGACGGGTGGAGTTCAGAGTTTGCGATCCCCTGGAGAACACTCCGCTATCCCGACGCAACAGTCGGGGAACCGTGGGGCATCAACGTCATGCGCGTGATCCGGCGCCGGAACGAGATGACGCTCTGGCAGGCGTGGGAACGAGAGGGCGGAGGGCTGACTCGCGTGAGCCGAGCTGGACACCTGACCGGACTTGCCGACCTGCCTCGACCGGGATTGAACGTCGAGGCCAAACCATACGGCCTGGCTGGTCGGACGCAGGAAGCTGACCATGCGGGTGTCATCGTTTCGTCCAGTGAGTTCTCCGCCGGCCTCGATCTGAAGTCAGAGCTTCGGCCAGGGCTCCTGCTCGATCTCACGGTGAATACCGACTTTGCTCAGGTCGAGGTCGACGACGCGCAGGTCAACCTGACACGCTTCAACCTCTTCTTCCCGGAGAAGCGCGACTTCTTCCTGGAGAACTCAGGAATTTTTGACTTCGGTATCCCGGGGAATCCGCTCGAGCCACCGGCCTACCAGATGTTCTTCAGTCGCCAGATCGGCATCTCGGAGGATGGCGAAGTACCACTTCTCGGAGGAGCGAGGCTCACAGGTCGAGTGGGTGGGCAGACGATCGGCTTCATGACTGCGGCGACGGACAAACTTCCCGCGATGGGTGATGCCCAAGCGATCGATCGGGAGGTCTTCTCGGTTGCACGGGTGAAGCGTGATGTCGGGGAGAGCAACTACATCGGGGGCATGGTGGTCGATCGTCGTGGGAACTCGGAGACCAGCACGAGTGCGGGCGTCGACGGACAATTCATGGTCGGGGAGGCGTGGATCTGGGACGGGTTTGTGTCACGGAGCTTTACCGAAGGACCGGGCGGCGACGACATCAGCTACCGCGTTGGGTACAACTACAACGGTGACAAGTGGGGGTCTTTCTTCAACCACTATGGCATCGGGGCTGAATCGGAGGCTGCCGCTGGCTTCATCACCCGGACGGACTACAGGAATACCGAGCTGTGGGGTGGCTACACGTTCCGACCGTCACTTTTGGGTCTTCGGGAGATCCAGATCTACTCCGGCGGAAAGTATGCCAGCTCGATGACTGACAATCGACTCCAGGACTGGCAGACAGGCTTCTGGATCGCCCCTGTCTGGGAATCTTCGGACAACGTCAGTGTGTTCGTGAACGCGGCCGAAACGGTCGTCGACGAGTCGTTCAAGCTGTCCGATGATGTCGAGGTTCCCGTGGGGCGCTATCGGAACGATCACATCGGGTGGTTCGGTGGATCCAGCCGCGCCCGCGCGTTGAGCGCGAGCGTGAACGGCATGTTGTCGAACTTCTACGGAGGCACGCTCACGAGTGCCGGCGTCAGAGTGACTGCCTCCATTTCGCCGCAGCTCTCAGTCGAACCAGGCTTCCAACACAATGTCGTGGACGTCCCGGCGGGTGACTTCTCCGCCGACATCACGTCGCTCCGCGTCTCGTACTCGTTCTCGACGAAGATGTCCGCGAATGCACTGCTTCAATACAACAGTCTGGCTCGGGATTTCTCGACGAACATTCGCTTCAACTTTATCCATCACCCGGGCAGCGATCTCTTCATTGTCTTCACTGAGAACCGAGGCGACGACAACGGCCTGTGGAATCTCTCGGATCGCGGACTAGTAATGAAAGTGACATATCTGTTGAGGCTGTAGCTGGACCTGGACGGATCGTCCGAGTGTTGGCGCAGCGGGTCGCGATCGCCCTCATCAAGGATGATGAGCCTCATCGACTGAGGCGCATTTCGGATGATCTCGTCATCCTGGTGATCTGGAAGAAATAGCGGGCGAGATTCGCGAACCGACCCTATGCGTCCCACTTTCTGGTCCTGAATCTGGACCGCCCGTGGGATCGGCGTGGGTTCGCTACTGCTGGCCTTGGAGGCCTCATGAAACGCTTCGCTCTCCTGACACTTGCTGCTGCACTGATGCTTCCCGCACCCGCGGTCTCGCAGGACACGTCTGCTGCCGTGGAGAAAGCCCTCTCCGCGTTACCCGCACGGGCCCGCGAAGAGGCGACGGTCATCCGCTGGAACGCGGACAACACGTACGAGACGCTCAAGGAAGGGACCAACCCGATGGTTTGCTACGATCGCTCGGGTGAGGGTCGACGCGCACCGTTCGACGTACAGTGCACGAGCCTGATGAATCTAGACCGGGTCAAGCAGAACCGTGAGTTTCGCGCCACGGCTGCGGACCGGGCTGCTGAATCCGCCATGGTGGCGGCTGCCGATGCCAACGGCACGCGTAAAGAGGTCGAATATGGATCCATCTGGATTGCGATGCGCGGTGATGATCAGGCCAGTGCCCGGACGCACACCACGATCGCGGTCCCCGGCGCCACCACGGCTTCGACAGGATTCCCGGAGAATGGTCGCGGCGGTGGTGCATACATCATGGGCGCGGGCACGGCAGCCGCTCACCTCATGACGCCGGGTAACTGATCCCGACGTGACCTCAGGCCGCTTTTACCCTGACGGCACGATTCGTCTCGGCCATGCTCCTCCTCGATTCCGGCCCCCGCAACGTCCCCGGTTTCATCTTGGAAGGTGATGCGCGGACCTGATCATATTCCCCCCAGACTTGCCCGCGGCGGAGTGCCGAATCAGACTCCTCGGCCATCTACTCATTTTGCAGCGTCGTGGGAGCCAGGGCCATGAAGTCGTTCTTGAGCATCGTTGGGACAGCGTTCGGTCTGGGTCTGCTCACGGGGTGTGCTGCCGGCCCGGGTGAAGACTCTGCCGACGGCCAGGGCATCGAGCTCATCGGCTGGTCGGCGCAGATGGCCGTTCGAGATGACTGGCTCACAAAGCGTCATGAGATGCTGCTCCCGATGATGCGCCGCCATGGCATCGACATGTGGATCGTGGTGAATGAGGAATTCCATGACGATCCGCTCACCGAGTATGTCGCTCCGGCCCGGCCCTATACCGGTCGTAGGGATGTGTTCGTGTTTGTCGACGCGGGAGACGATGGGCTACGTAAGATTGCGGCGACGGGATACTGGGAAGAGACGGTCGCGCGGTTCTTCGAGTCCCCGATCGATCCGCGACCGGCGGCGGAGGTGCTTCGCGAACTGTACGACATGTACGAGCCCGATGTGATCGGTCTCGGGATCGGGGGGAGTCGAGGAATGACTCGAAGTCTCACTTGGGACAGCTACGACTTCCTGGCAGAGGCGATGGGGGCGGACGCCGAGCGTCGATTCTCGAGTGCGGAGGCGCTGATTGATGAGTTTCTCGCGACGAGGATTCCCGAGGAGTGGGCGCACTACGAGCGACTCGTCGCACTGACCGAGTATGTGACCAAGCGAGCTCTTTCGAATGAGGCGATCACGCCAGGGGTGACGACCGTCGGCGACGTGCGCCGTTTCATGTACGATGAACTGTGGGGGCATGGGGTCGGCACCTGGTTTCAGCCTGATCTCCGAGTCCAGCGCCAGGGCATGGCGGAGGTCGGGTCCAGAGGGTTTCTCGCGGTTGCTCTCGAAGACATCGTGATCGAACCGGGAGACCTCGTGCATGTCGATTTCGGCATATCGTACATGGGCCTCGATAGTGACTGGCAGAAAATGGCCTACGTGCTTCGACCAGGTGAGTCCGGTGCACCCGACGGATTGAAGGCGGCTCTGGCCAACACCAACGCGCTGCAGGACGCACTCATGCTGCGCGCCTCCCGCCCAGGACGTACCGCCGGGGAAGCGTATCGTGAGACGATGGCTGAGATGGATGAGCAGGGGATCACGGCGCAGATCTACTCCCATCCCCTCGGCAACCACGGGCACGGCGTAGGGCCCAGTATCGACTTCAGGAGTGCGGACCAGGCAGACGCCACCGGCCGCACCCTGGTCGAAGGGGCTTACATATCGATCGAGCTCAACACGAAGACAGCCGTACCTGAATGGGGCGGTCAGGACGTCTATGTGATGCAGGAGGACCCGGCCTATCTGACCAACGAGGGGTGGCGCTTCTTCCGACCCAGGCAGGAGATGTTCTACCTGGTTCGCTAGGTGGTGCAGAGAGTGAACTAGTGTTCTGGCTTCAGCCTCTTCGAGGGTCTCCTTGAGACCCTGCAACCGCGTGAGAACCAAGTCGTTCTATAATGTTTTTCATCTGTGTCGTACAACATTTTTCCTGCACAATCGCAAGAAGCTTCCCGCCAATCAGGGCCGAGACATGAAGAAAACTTTTGTCGTTGTTGCGTGTGCCATGGCGCTATGGATCCCGATGGCCGCCTCGAGTCAGACGGTTACGTCCACGCTCGAGGGGCTTTTCGAAGTAACGAAGGGCAATATCATAGCCAGCGCTCAAATGCTGGATGAAGACATGTACGCGTTCCGCCCGGTGGATGAAGTCCGCTCGATGGGCGAGATCTTCGCGCACATTGCTGGTGCCCAGTACTCGTTTTGCTCAGCGGCGTCCGGCGAGTCGAGTCCGAACTCGGAGAACTTCGAGGAGACTCGCACTACCAAGGCACAGATTCTTGATGCGCTCGAGGGCGGCTTCGCCTACTGCGATGAGGTGTTCAGCCACACCGTGGATGCGGACGGGGCCAACAGTGTTTCGTTTTTCACTGGCCCGAACACGGTGTTCGGTGTGCTCGCGTTCAACTCGGCACACAACTACGAGCACTACGGCAACCTGGTCACGTACATGCGTCTGAACGGCATCACTCCGCCGTCGTCGATGCAGTAATCGAGGTACTCGGCGCGCGAACCACGCGCCCGGCAGATAGCATTGCGAAAGCGCGGCCCGCCATGATCGGTGGGTCGCGCTTTCGTCATTTCAAATACGACGAGCGCCGCCTAGTCGTCGCCCTCGGCGACACCGAGACGATTGTGGCGAGCCGAGCGGGGTCGCTGGTGAAGGCAGTGATGAAGTGGCCGGACCAGAATGTGCGGTCAGTATTGGCCGATTTTTCTTCCGTGTTTATGTTTTGGCTCTCGTGATCAAGCGTTCACATTTCCCCGCCGAGCGCGCCGAAATGTTCTCCGCTCCACCCGATGTTGAAGTGACGGAAGCTCCATGGCAGGAGCACGCGGTCGTGAGAGCGCTGACCGTCGTCACGTTGCTGTATCTCTTCCTGGTCGGCGTAAACGGACTTGGATCCGGCTTCCGCGCCTTGGGCGAGGGGGTACTTGAGTCGTTCTTCGCTGCGACGGAGAATCCGTTCATCGGACTCATGGTGGGTATCCTCGCGACCACGCTGGTTCAGAGTTCATCGGTGACGACCTCGATGATCGTCGGTCTCGTGGCCGCACCGCTGAATCCGATTCCGATCGCGAACGCCGTGCCAATGATCATGGGTGCGAACATCGGGACCACGGTGACCAACACGCTGGCGTCGATGGCTCACATGGGGCGGAAGGAAGAGTTCCGGCGTGCGTTCGCGGTCGCGACAGTGCACGACTTCTTCAACTATTTCGCGGTTCTCGTGCTGTTGCCGCTCGAGATCATGACGGGTGTTCTGCGAAAAACAGCGACGGCCCTCGCAGGCTTCCTGGGTGGTTTCGGTGGGGCCGACTACGACAGCCCGATCAAGCTTGCGATCAAGGCAGGAGGGGCACCCATCGAGGGCGCCCTCGCGATGTTGCTGCCTTCCGAGCGCTTGGTCGCTGTCGGGTACATTGTGGTCAGCGCGTTGATGATCTTCCTGACGCTCGTGAGCATCGTAAAGGTCATGCGCTCGAGTATGCAGACGAAGATGGAGGCGCTCGTTTCTCGGGCCCTCGCCAAGAGCGCAGTGATCGCGATCATCGTCGGTGCCATCGCCACGGTCATGGTTCAGTCGAGCTCGATCACGACCTCGCTTATGGTGCCCCTCGCCGGCGCCGGGGTGCTTACCCTACGCCAGGCGTTTCCGGTAACCCTGGGTGCGAACCTCGGCACCACGGTCACCGCGCTTCTGGCAGCAATGGCCGTTACCGATACGAACGCACAGGCCGGCCTGACGATCGCCCTCGTGCACCTGCTCTTCAATCTTGCGGGCACGGCGTTGATCTATCCGTTTGAGCCCATTCGCAATATCCCGCTGCGAGCCGCGTCCGGCCTCGCCGATATCGCAGCCGAATCGAAGAGATGGGCCGTCATCTACGTGGTTGGTCTTTTCTACGGTATTCCCGTGTTGTTTGCGGTCCTCAACGAGTTGCTCACATAGGAGTCAGGGATGTTTAAGGAGCTTTTGGGCCTACTCAAGTCGAGCAATGCCATTGCCTTGATGGGCGCGGACTTCAGCAGGATGCTCAAGATCTCGCACGAGATCACGCTCGCGGCGGGTCAAAATTTCTTCAGCGAGGAGGGAGGCGAAGGGCGCGAGGAAATTCGGAAGCGGGACATCGCGATCAACAAGCTGGAGCGTGGAGTTCGCAAGCAGGTGATCGCGCATCTGACGTTGTCGCCGTCACCGGGAGAGGTGCCGTACTGCCTGCTACTCATGAGCATCGTGAAAGACGTCGAGCGGATCGGGGACTATGCGAAGAATCTTGCTGAGGTCCGCGGAGAGGGAGGGGCACCAGTCCCCGCCGATGAGATTGGGACTGAGCTTAGGGACATCCGCCGGATCGTGGAGGGGACCTTTGCCCGGGTCGATGAGGTCTTTGTGTCCTCGGACGCTGAGGTCGCGAATGCACTCATCGAAGAAGGCCGTACCGTGACTCGGCGCTGTGATGCTCTGCTCGGAAAGGTCGCTTGCAGCGACTACGACGCTGCCACGGCGACGTCCGTCGTCCTGGGTGCTCGTTATTACAAGCGGATCGGAGCGCACCTGCTCAACGTGCTGTCCGGCGTGGTGATGCCGCTTCACAAGCTGGACTACCACGACGAGCCATAGCGAAGCCCCCCTCCTGCTCAGTTCGACTCGAAGGCAGACGTCGGCATGTTCGGGATGATCCGGACGGCGTTCTCGTAGTAAAGCGCGCGGAGCGTCTCTTCCGAGAGATCCATCCCATACAGCTTCCAGAAGGCGTGGTAGCCGCGGTAGTAGTCGAAGTACTCGTCCGCGGTCTCGAAGACCCGCCAGTAGTAGGGGTACTCGTCGGGCTGAAACGAGTCCTTACCGAAGAGGATACGGTCGCGATACTTGTCGAAGAACTCACGAGCGAAGCGCGGCTGCCGGCCCAGGTCGTACAGAACGGCACCCACTTCCGCGAGAACGTTTGGGTTTCGGTCGAAAATATCGCCGAGCTGCCCCAGGTCGTGCGTGTGCCATCCCATGTGGGCCAGGATCCACGTGGTGTTGGGGTGCTTCTCCAGCATTCGATTCCGTTCGGCCATGAGGTCGTCGAATGCGGGGAACTGCGCTGGGTCGTTGAAGCGGCGACGCTCGAACAGCGCCATCTCTAGCCAGCGCTCATTGGAGTAGTCGAGAGGCTCAAAGAACTCCGGAGGATCGGCTGTGTGAACGAACACAGGTATTCCGAGACGCCCCGCCGTCTCCCAGACGATTTCCAGCTCCGGGTCATCCATCTCGAGCCGAGCGCCGTCGGCTTTCCGAGTCGTGAGACCAAACCCCTTCTGGATTTCTCCGATGCCAACCGCTCCAGACTCGACATCGCGCTCGAGCTGCGCAGCGATTTGGGCGCCGGATCCGGGTCCGACATCGTTGAGATCGACCGAGGCGAAGAAGACGAACCGATCTGTGTAGCCGGCCATCCGGACCGCTTCGATCTGTGACGTCAGCCGTTCACCCGAGCTGGGCCTCGCCTGAACCATCACACCGATATTCAAGCGATCCATGGCTTCGATGACGCGAGCGATGTTCTCCGGGTTGTCGAGCGTCGGCGGGTGTCCGTGGATGTCCACGACAGGGAACCGCGCACGAGGGATTTCATGCTCCGGCACCACGAGCGTCGACTGCGGTTTATACTCGAGAATGGTCGGGGGAGGAATCGTCGGCTGACGGTCCTGGCCCGGACGCTGCTGTGCATCGCACGCGGTGGGTGTGATAGCGATCACGAGCAGGAGAACAGCTCTTGCTGCGGGAGTGGAGACACGCATGGAAATTCCTGTATAGGTTGGATCGCGCCAAGCTGGGGCGCGCCCGGGGTGCTCTACAGGAGCACCACGTGGCGGCCCTGTCCACACGCGGCGATCTTCTCCGCGCCGTCGCGCGGCGATTTTGGAAGCATCGCCCATTCGAGGGACCAGCAATTCCTTTCAAGGAGTGTCGAAATGAAGAAGCGTGTGCCCGTGTGGGTCGGAATTTTCTTGATCATGGCGGGTCTCGCGACCCCCGCGGTCGTCTCGGCCCAAGATGGTGAAGAAGTCGACGAGGCGACGGAGCTCCTGAAGGAAGGGCTGCCGCTTACTCCAGGCCGCACGCTTTCCGAGACGTTCACCGAGGGATCGTGGATCTCTCTCGATGTGAGCCCTGACGGTCAGACGATCGTCTTCGATCTCCTAGGTGATCTCTACACGATGCCTTTTGCGGGGGGCACCGCGACGTCCCTCACGCAGGGCATGGCCTTTGACGGTCAGCCTCGCTTCAGCCCCGACGGACAAACGGTGGCGTTCATCAGCGATAGGAGTGGCGGCGACGGGTTGTGGACCATTTCTGTCGACAAGGCCGACACGGTCCGGGTCACGAAGGGAAACAACTCGGCCTACCAGTCCCCTGAGTGGACTCCGGACGGTGATTACATCCTTGCCACAAAGCAGAATCCCGGGCAGGGAAAGATGTGGATGTACCACCGGAAGGGGGGTGGGGGAGCGCAGCTGATCGAGGAACCCGAGAACGCTCGGACTACGGGTGCGGCTTTCGGTCCGGATGAGAGGTACATCTGGCATTCTCGCCGGACGGGTACCTGGACCTACAACTCTCCCGGCGCGGACTATCAGCTGTGGGTCTACGATCGCGAGACGGGTGAGAGCTCCTCCCGGTCGGGTCGTTACGGGGGCGCGTTTCGCCCGACCCTGTCACCGGACGGACAATGGCTCGTTTACGGAAGTCGACATGTTTCCGAGACTGGCCTTCGGATCCGCGACATGGAGACCGGCGACGAGCGATGGCTGGCGTTCCCGGTTCAGAGAGACGAGCAGGAATCACGGGCAGCGCGGGACGCGTACCCGGGGATGAGCTTTACGCCCGACTCCCGTGAGGTCGTTGCGTTCTACGGGGGTCACATTTGGCGTGTCCCCCTCGACGGATCTGCGCCGATCGAGATTCCGTTCCGAGTGAATGCCGAGGTGCCGATGGGGCCGGAGGTCGACTTCGACTACCCCATCGAAGACACACCCACGTTCGTTGCCAAGCAGATTCGTGACGTGGCACCATCGCCGGACGGCAAGCGCCTCGCGATCACTGTGATGGGCGATCTCTATGTCACGAACGCACGCGGTGGCGATGTCGTACGGATCGATGACGGCGGATCAATGTCTGCAATGCCCGCATGGTCCCCCGATGGTGAGCGCCTCGTCTTTACGACGTACTCGGACGAGTCTGGTGGACATCTGCACTCTGTCCGCGGGAACGGGAACGACCTGACCCAGCTGACCACGACCGATGCTTTCTATACGCAGGCTGTCTGGTCGCCGGATGGCTCACGGATCCTCGCGATCCGAGGGCCGGGCCGGGCGTACGAAGAGGCGCTGACCCAGGGTGTGCCTCGCGGGGCCGTCGACCTCGTGGCGCTGCCTTCGTCGGGTGGGGATGCGACCGTGATTACATCTGTCGCCGGTCTGGCCAGGCCCCATTTTACCACCGATTCCGACCGGATCTATGCCTTCCAGGGAGGCACGGGCCTGATCTCAATGCGCTGGGATGGCACCGATCGAGAGGAGCACGTACAGGTTCGAGGCGGTACGCCGCCGGGTGGCAGTGGGCCGGGTGCAGCGGCAGGACTGATTCTCATGGCGCCGGTTGGTGACCAGGCGCTGGCCCAGGTCGGAAACCAGCTCTACACGGTGACGGTGCCCCGTGGGCTGGGCGGCGAGGCCCCGACGATCTCTGTCGGAAATCCCGACGACGCGTCTTTTCCTGCCTCGCAGCTGACCGACATCGGGGCCCAGTTTCCCGCCTGGAGCAGCGACGGCGGTTCGGTCCACTGGGCGCTGGGGAACGCCTACTTCGTCTACGATCTCGGCGCGTCGCAGGTGTTCGCGGACAGTGTGGACGCGGCAGACGACTCCGACGGCGAGGGAGACGAAGAGCCGGGGGAAGATGAGACGGACGACGATGACGCGACGTACAGACCCACGGAGGCTCGCATCCGCATCGAGGTGGAGCGGGATATCCCGTCTGGTGTCATCGCGCTGACCGGCGCGCGGATCATCACGATGAATGGCGATGAGATCTTCGAGCGCGGCGACATCGTGATTCGGGACAATCGAATCGAGGCAGTCGGGCCTTCAGGGAGTATCACTATCCCCGGTGGTGCCGAGACGATGGACATGGCAGGAGCGACCATCGTTCCGGGGTTCGTAGATACCCACGCGCATCTACGGGCGTCCTTCAACGTCCATCGGGCGCAGCCATGGTCCTACGCAGCGAATCTGGCCTACGGCGTGACCACTGCCCGCGATCCCCAGACCGGGTCGAGTGACGTCCTTTCCTATGAGGACATGATTCGAGCCGGGACCATGCTTGGACCGCGCATCTACAGCACTGGTCAGGGCGTGTTCTCCGGTGAGCTGATCGGGAGCCTCGACGAGGCACGTGACGTGCTCAGTCGCTACTCCGACTATTTCGACACGAAGACGATCAAGATGTACGGCGCTGGCAATCGGGAGGTGCGGCAATGGATCATCCAGGCTGCCCGCGAGCTCGAGCTGATGCCGACGACCGAGGGAAGTCTCGACCTTCGTCTCAACATGACGATGGCCCAGGATGGGTACTCGGGGACCGAGCACAATCTGCCGGGAGTCCCGCTGTTCAACGACGTCACGCAGCTGGTTGCTCAGTCGAACATGGCTACGACGCCGACGATCGTCGTGACCTACGGCGGACCGTGGGGCGAGAACTACTTCTACACGACGACCGACGTACTGAGAGATCAGAAGCTGGCGACCTTCACCCCGTTCGAAGAGATCTACTCGAAGGCGGCGCGCAGGGCCGGTGGGCCGGGGTGGTTCGATGAGAGCCAGTACATCCATAAGGAGATCTCCGACTTCATCGATGACGTGGTAGAGGCAGGTGGGCGGGCCGGCGTCGGGAGTCACGGGCAGCTACAGGGGCTCGGCTATCATTGGGAGCTCTGGCTGGTGGGTTCGTCGGACAGAATGACGAACCACGAGGCCCTTCAGATCGCAACGATCATCGGAGCCGATGCGTTGGGCCTCGACAACGACGTCGGGTCCCTCGAAGTCGGAAAAATGGCGGACCTCGTCGTGCTCGACAGGAATCCACTCAATGATCTGCGGAACACGAACACGGTCCGCTTCGTCATGAAGAATGGGCGTCTCTTTGAGGGTGATTCTCTCGCTGAGCGCTGGCCGGAACAGGGCCCCGCCGCGGGCCTGTACTGGCAGAATGACGGAGCTATGCCGACTCGTACGACCGGTGGCAACGACTGATGAAGCCACTCGCCGGCGTCCGTGTCTGTGACGTCACCCAGAACCTCGCTGGCCCGTTCTGTGCGCAGATCCTTGCAGATCTGGGCGCGACGGTGATAAAGGTCGAGCCGCCGGGCGGCGATCTGGGGAGGACCTGGGGGCCGCCGTTCTGGGGAGGGGATAGCACGCTCTTTTTAAGTGCTAATCGAGGCAAGCGCAGCATCATTCTCGACCTCAAGCAGTCGGAGGGCATGGCTGTCCTGGGGAGACTCGCCGAGAGTTGCGATGTCTTCGTCCAGGCTTCACGCCCCCAAACGGCTGAACGACTGGGCATCGACTACGCGTCGGTCCGAGCGTGGCGCGAGGACGTGATCCATCTGTCGATCAGCGCGTATGGTCAGGACGGCCCGATGAGCGAACAGCCTGGCTATGACCCGCTCATGCAGGCGTATGCAGGGATTATTTCGGTCACCGGGCAGCCGGGCGGCCCTCCGACCCGGGTCGGTGGGTCGGTGGTCGACTTTGGGACGGGCATGTGGGGAGCGATCGCCGTCTTGGCAGCACTGCGCGAACGGGATGCGACGGGGCAGGGGGCCTCGGTTGAGGCGTCGCTCATGGACACGTCACTTGCCTGGGTCTCCTATCACATGATGGGCTATCTCGCGACCGGCGAGGTCCCAGGACCCATGGGTTCCAGCCTAGGTGCGATTGCGCCGTATCGTGCCTTCCAGACGACAGATGGACATGTGATGATCGCGTCGGGGAATGACCCAATCTTCGGACGACTCTGCCTGGCGCTGGATCTGCCGGACCTTGCAGCTGACAAGCGTTTCACGTCGAATCCTCGGCGAGTCGAGTCTCGCGAAGTACTCGACCCGCTTGTTGAGGCTCGCACACGAGCCTACTCGACCGAAGAACTGCTCTCGTTGCTGCGCGAGCACTCCGTACCAGCGTCTGCGATTCAGTCGATCGCCGATGTGGTGGAAGACGAGCAGGTCCTGGCGGCAGGAATGGTGCCCATTGTGCCAAACGAGCGAGCCGAGGGGTATCGAGATGTCTCTCTTCCTGTGCGCCTCAACGACGAGCGCCCGAGAGGCGAACATCCGCCGCCACGGTCAGGTGAGCACACGAATGAGGTGCTAGCTGAGCTTGGCTTCACTACTGACGAGGTCGAGCGTCTCCGCGCCGATGGTGCCGTAGAAGCTGCGGGGTAGCGGAGTCATGGCCCTGGAACGAGAGCGATCCGGAAGCCGATAAATGGTCGGCGCGCTCCCGGGTCTGCACCGCCTCGGTTCGCCGCGCGGATGTGCTGCTCAGGGTCTCCGAACGATCCGCCCCGCATGACCCATAGTGCCTCCGCCCCGAGGGCCGCCCCGTCGTCACTCGTCGTGAACGGATACGCTTGATACGGACTGCGAGTCCACTCCCAGACGTTACCAGCGAGATCTGAGATCGGATAAGCGCACTCCGGGCACGGGAACGTCCCTACGCGCGCTGTGCTTCTCGTCCGGAACTGGGCTCGATCTGCCCGTGGCTCGCTGCCCCACGGGAAGATCCTCGCGTCCGTGCCCCGGGCGGCCTTCTCCCATTGCGCCTCATCGGGGAGATCGACTCGCCAGCCCTCTCCCAGCAGTCGCGTGAGCGGCTCGGGCACGCCGCTCGAAGCCCGCAGTGCCTGGTCGAGCCATCGTGCGTAGGCCACGGCGTCCGTCCACGAGACGTTTGTCACCGGATAGTCTGGTGAGACCCGAAGCGCCGCCGGGTCGACAACCGTGTGTCCTGAAGCCTGGACGAAGGCACGATACTGGGCTCCCGTGACCTCGAAGCGGGCAACGTAGTACGTCGGGAGGTGCACGATTCCCTGGACTCTGCCTTCGCCCCACCACTCGACGTCGAAGGCGAGCGAGTCGACTCCTGGATGGCTTCCCATTGTAAATGTGCCTTCGGGAATCGCGACGAAGCCGGCCAGATCGTCCGCCGGGAGATGCCACAGGTCAGCCCGGAAGCCGTCCCGGACATCGGCACTCGCATTGGAGGGCGCGACGGTTGCCCTCTCCTTGTCACTGGCTTCGGGAGCCAACTGAAGGGCGGTCCACGTGGCCCCGACAAGCAGTGCCGCCGCCGCCCCAACTCCCAACTGCGACTGGTTCACGGGGCGCCCGAGGTCGCATTGCATGCGAATGTCCACCCGTGGCTGCACGCTTTTACGTAGAGATCACCGTCGGACACCTCCATGAGGTTCAGCCCCCCCTCACGAAGGAGGAGCCGTAGATCCAGAGGTCGAGGAGACGCGGTGAGTTTCTCGACTGGTTCGAGAAGGTTGAGACACCCCGGTTGGAAGCGCAGCTCACATGCGCGGGCGAAATATTTGCTACCCAGCGCTGCGTCGGTCGCCGTCATGCCCCCATTGGAATAGTGGACACCGAGCTCGTTGCAGGCCCAGGCCGAATTGTCTCCGCAGTAGCTCGCCTCGATCTGAAGCAAGCGGTGGCACGCGTTGGGCTTCCCGTCTGCGCACGCTGTCTGCCAGAAAGGCAGCTGGTCCCCCGGGTGGGTGCCGTCTGCCTTCCCGCTCATCGCCATGACTCCGAAAAAGGCGATCCATATCCCGATGTGGGCCAGGTTCAGCTTCCGCAGGTGGGCGGGGTCTCCTCCGAATCCGACGAGGCCCGGGATTCTGATCCCGCGCCTATCGATGGACCGTACCGCCATGTCGATACCCCGCACGCTCAGGTTCAGCAGCGGGACGCACAGGAGCTTGTCGTAAAACGTCGGAGCCCCCGCGCTCGCGAGAACGGTGTACAGGGCGAAAACGCCAACACCATAGAGCGCGCCGAACACCGTCTTACCGAGCGGGGTTCGTGGCGACGTAGATGGGTCCGTGATCAGCAGGTGCAGCCCAAGAAAGACCGCGGCCGGAATCTCCGAATCGACGAAATACGGCACTCCGGCCCAGGCCGAGTAGGCCGCACTCAGCCCGAACAGCACGGCTGCGGCTGTGCCTGCCACGAGCGTGATCGAGAAGAAGTACATGACCACGAGGCCCATCATGAACAAAAATGTGTAGATATCCGGGGCTAGGGTCAGCGTCGATGCGATCTCTTGCCCCCAAGTGAGATCCGTCGTCCCGGTCGCGATCAGGGCCAGGGAAAACAGGCCCAGCGCGAAGGCTGATGGGTTGAAGATGTGGACCCGCCGGTCATCCCGAGTCCACTGCACGAATTCCTTTCCGAGGAATCCGACCGCAATCATCAGAAACTGCAGGTAAAACCAGTCGTCCTTGAACCACAGGAAGAGATTGATGCTCAGGATGATCGGGAATGGACCAAATCCGAGGGAGTAGCGCCGACCTCGAAGCCACGTGAGCACTATGTCGAAGCCGTAGGCGAACGTGAGCTGCGCCGCGATTAGCAGAGACATGTCGTACACGGGTCGCCAGTGCCAGCCCCAGTAGGTGAGCACCGCGACCTGAACGGCCGCCTGGATGTAGTGCTGCGATCGAAGCACTACATCAATGCCTGGCCTGGTCCCCGTCGTGTGCCCACGCACCAGCATTGCCGCCTGACCGAGAAGCAGAAGCGCGGCCGCGACATAGAACGACGCCAAGAGCGTGTCGTTACTCTGTACTCTCGCGGTGAGCGTGAGAAGCCCCAGAAGGACAGCCGCGATGGTCGGCCCCCATATGCCGACTGGGACTGAATCTCTTGCGGGAGGTTGTGTGTCTGACGACATCGGGCCGAGTCGAGCGGTACCGGGGGACCCACGGAGCGCGCGGGTGGACGGCGGAGAAGCTAGGTGAGGGGGCAGTGCCGAGAAAGCGTACGCGCGCGCGGTCGGCCATGTCGGACTTTCGGGCTCATCCGTACTTTGGTGTTCGCCTCATGGGATCAAACGGAGAAGCAGACGGATGAAGGTACGGCAAAGTTTTTCAGCTCTGGTGCTCGCCATCGGGGCGGCAACAGTGCTCGGCGCATGCTCCTCGGACTCAACACCGAGCGACTCCGGTGCGATGGCCTCGTCGGGCGGAGTCCCGACCTTTGCAGTAGATCCGTCGTGGCCGTTGGAGATGCCGAACGACTGGATTATGGGTGCTGTCACTGCGGTCTTCGTGGATGCGCAAGATCATGTCTGGGTCACGCATCTCCCCGAGACACTCACCCCTGAAGAGTTGTCAGCGGTGCAGGATCCGCCGATGGGTCTGTGCTGCCGACCCGCGCCCGTCGTTGTAGAGTTCGACCAGGATGGGAACGTCGTCCAGGGCTGGGGAGACCCGGCCACCCAAGACGTATCGGAGTTCCCCAGAAATGCCCACGGTCTCTTCGTCGACCACAATGACAACGTCTGGGTTGGCACCTATCGCCATCATCGGGTCATGAAGTTCACTCGCGATGGCGAGCTGCTCATGCAGATCGGGGAGTACGACGAGACCGGCGGCAGCAATGATCCTGATCTCCTCGGGGGGCCCGCAGGTATCTGGGTCGATCCTAACACGAACGAAGTCTTCATCGGAGACGGATACAGAAACCGGCGGGTCGTGGTCTATGACGCGGACACCGGTGAGTACAAGCGGCATTGGGGCGCGTACGGAGAAACCCCGGTTGACGACTACTCCTACGACTTCGGTGGAGCCGACCACGAGGCATCACCTCCCGAGCAGTTCTCCACGGTCCACGGGCTGACTGGCTCGAACGATGGGCTGATCTATGTCGCCGACCGACGAGGGAACCGGATCCAGGTCTTCCAGCAGAGTGGCGAGTTCGTCGCAGAGAAGATCATCGAGTCGAGCACCCTCGCCTCGGGGTCTGCGTTCGTAATTGCGCTCTCCCCCGATGCTGAACAGGAGTGGCTCTACCTGGCGGACGGCACCAACCACAAGGTCTGGGTCCTGCGGCGCTCGGACCTCGAAGTCGTTGGAGACTTCGGTCGTGGCGGCCGGCAGGTTGGGCAGTTCCTCCGGCCTCATGGCATGGGCATCGACTCGCACGGTAACCTTTACGTGGGCGAGGCCTCGACGGGACGCCGGGTGCAGAAATTCTCGGTGTCCGGTGGCTAGGGCTGGGCTGAGCCGAGCGACGCCGGAGCGACGCATGAGCAGAGCAATCAAGGTCCTGCTGGCGATTGGTGTCGTACTTGTGACGGCGCCACCGGCATCCGCTCAGTCGGCTGCCGACGTCGTTAATCGCATGATGACGGAGTACGCACGTCGCGCGGAGAACGTCGAGAACTACACCCTCGTTCAGGACGCGATGGGCTTCGAGACCGTGTCCTACTTCGTGAAGGAGGTCGACAACGGTCGTCCCGTATTTCGACTCCAGCGTACGTCCGCGAGCGGCATGGACATGGGTGGCAGCCCGGGCGAAGGCAGTCTCGATGAGATCTACTCGATGGGCGAGGAGCTTGCAGAGCGCGCAGCCTATCTCGGCGTTAGCAACGTCGACGACTACGACGTCCACGTGTTGGAGATCTCGGACTTCACCGGCATGGGTTTCGGCCAGAACGTGACGCCGGACTCGGAATTTACACCGACCAGTGGCATGATCTATTTGGATGTGGACACCTATGCCCCTCGCCGGCTTGAGTTCGACGGCGAGATGGCGAACGAGGATGGCGTGCATCCAGTTACGAGCACTGTAGATATGGGTGACTACCGCGAAGTCGAGAGCATGCTCGTTGCGTACCGGACCGTGGTTAGCATCGAAGGACTAGGCGCAGCGATCGATCCAGAGACTCGGGCTCAGTTCGAAGAGATGCAGAGAGAGCTGGAGAACATGCCTCCAGCCCAGCGCCAGATGGTCGAGTCGATGATGGCGGACCAGCTGGAGCAATTCCGAGCCATGATGGAGGGAGAGGACACGCCGATAACCGTCCAGATGCTTGTGCGTGAAGTCAGGGTCAACGAGGGGCCACCCTCGAACTGACGGACGCCTAGCGCGACCGAGGTCTGCGACGAGTTCCTTCAATGCCGCCTCTAGCGCGAAGATCGAAGTTTTCGGTGCCGGATACTGCTGTCGTGCGGCCTCGATCCGCCCTCTCGCGTGCGGTGACCTCCAGGTGCTCGGCTCGTCCACGCGCACCCTCGGCACCGAACACGCCTAGCGCTCCCTTGATCGTATCGGCTGCTCGCTCCAGCGCATTCGCGTCATCTGCTTCAGCGCAGAATCAAAGGCCCGCTCGCGGTCCCCGAGGTGGGACAATGTCCGCCGCCGCTCAACGCAGCACCGATACTGCTGAGGAGGCCCCCGATACCGCCGCCATCTTTCTCTTCTGCGAACTCACCACCGTACTTGAACATCGCCATCATGGCGGCGGTCTGAGAGACAGGCCGAAGGTCACGGAAGGTCACGACGGGTCGACTGGTCTGAGGTGTGGACACGACCATGGTTGCGGGCCTCAGGTCCGAGAGCATCTCGGCGAGCGAAGCCTCCGAGGGTGCATCCGCAGGTGCAACAGCTCCGGTGGCGACTGCGGTCGACATGGCGGAGGTCGTTTCCGTCGTCGGCGTTGGGTCCACGAGTTCGATCAACTCGATGGCCTCGAAGTCGTTCTGAGCGATTCGATCCGCCTCGTCTTCTCCTGCGCCCGGATCCGCACCCGGCATGGTGAGAATCGAAAGAGCGAGAACGTGGGCCGATACTGAAACCCCGATTCCACCCCAGAACGCGCGCCGGTGGACCGTATTCCTCCGAGCTTTGTCGATCAAAAGTGCCTCCAGGCTCACACATCCCAGGTACCGCGGACCGATCGGCCGTCCGTGTCTATGAAGACGTCAGTTCTCGGCGAAGTTGCACGCCGCGCCAACCGTACTTATGCAAGTAACGCTAGTTGGACTCTGTTCGCCACTGCCCAATTCTGTTCTTTATCGAGGACGTCATTCTCGTGACCGAGGATGGCTTTGAGAACCTTTCGATCAATGCGCCTCGCACGGTCGAGGAGATCGAACGCATCATGGGAGTTCGCTGACGGACTTTCTCCTGTCGATCTCCGGCATTCTCAGCGTTCTGGTGCCAGTCACTGGATTGACGGCCATTCTGCCAATGCGCTTTGGCGGCAAGCCGTTCATCTAGACACTGTTCGCGGTGACGCGGGAAGATCGAGCGGACTGAGTCGCGAGGTCATCTTGCCGATGACAGCCGGCCGCGGCGATCCTTGGGGCTGATCGCGCGTCATCCGATGCGCTTGGACACTCTGGCACCTGAGATCATGAATCGAGCATCCCTGAGCACTTTTCTTGTCCTCGCCATCTTCGCAGCCCCGGTCGCCGCGCAGGACACGCACATGCAGAAGGCGCTGCGCGTACTCTCGACGACTCCGCTGATCGACGGCCACAATGATCTTCCGTGGGCAATCCGCAACAGCGAACTCGCCCCACATGATGTCGCGGCGGACGGGCACAATCTCCGCGAGACGACACCGTTTCACACGGATATCGATCGGCTCCGTGCCGGTCGCGTCGGCGGGCAGTTCTGGTCCGTCTATATCCCGTTTGAAGCTTCCGAAGAGGGCGCGGCCAAGGTCCAGCTCGAACAGATCGATATCGGGCTCCAGATCATCGACCGATATCCTGACGCATTTGAGCTCGCTCTGACTGCGTCGGATCTCGAGAGTGCATTCGGGCGCGGTCGGATTGCTTCGATGCTGGGAATGGAAGGCGGCCACGCGATCGAAAATTCACTCGGGTCGCTCCGGGCGTACTACGCGATGGGTGTCCGGTACATGACTCTGACGCACAACGGCACGCTCGACTGGGCCGATGCGTGTTGTGATGAGGCGAGGCACGGCGGTCTCAGTGAATTCGGTAAAGAGGTTGTGCGAGAGATGAATCGAATGGGCATGCTCGTCGATATTTCGCACACGTCACCCAAAACGATGAACGACGTCCTCGATGTTGCCGAGGCCCCTGTAATCTGGTCGCACGCTTCCGCTCGAGGCGTGCATGAGCATGCGCGGAACGTTCCGGATCAGGTGCTGCGCCGACTTCCTGAAAATGGCGGTGTCGTCATGATCACCTTCGTACCGCAGTTCCTCACGTCGAACGACCAAGCGACCATCGGGGATGTTGCAGACCACATCGAGCACGTCGTGAATCTCGCCGGCATCGATCATGTCGGCCTCGGATCCGACTACGATGGCATCGAGTCGACACCGGTCGGGCTCGAGGACGTATCGAAATTTCCTGTGCTCCTTGCCGAGCTGTCGCGCCGTGGCTGGAGTGAAGAGGACATGGCCAAAGTGGCTGGCGAAAACGTCCTGCGTGCGTGGCGTGAGGCTGAGACGGCGGCGCGGTTGCTTCAGCGTCAGCGGTCCCCTTCGACGAAGACCATCCAGGAGCTCGATGGCACGATCGGGCAAGATCGTTGAGCGCTCTGCGGTGTCCAGCCGACACCGAATACCCAGAATATTACCGGCCCTATGTCGACCTCGTCCCCAATAGTGACGTTCTAATGACGCTCCAGGAGCAACTCGGCGAGACGCTCGCAGCGCTCCAGGGTCTCTCCGAGGCTCAGGAGACCACGCCCTACGCTTCCGGAAAGTGGAATCTCCGCGAAGTAGTCGGCCACCTGATCGATACGGAGCGCGTGTTCGCATTTCGGTCACTCGCCATGGCTCGCTCGAAGGGCACAGATCTGCCGAGCATGGATCAAGACGAATGGGTCGCGTCGTCGGGGGCAGGACAGCACCCGCTGGACGATCTGACGGCCGATTGGGCGGCGCTGCGCCACGCCAACGTTCACATGTTTTCGACGATGTCCGCCGCCGCCGGAGCGCAAAGTGGACGAGCTTCGGGCTTCGAGTTCACCGTGCGCAGCTTCCCCTGGATTATCGCTGGACACGAGCTGTGGCACCGTGGCCTGATTGAGCGGGATTATCTGGGAGAAGCTGAGTGAGCAACGAAGTGGAAACGGGTGGGGAACGGGACGCGATCGTCGAAGCGATTCCCCCAAAGGTCGGTGCGAACAATGCGGGCACCGACGACCCGCGCAGCAAGATCCGACGCCGTGACCGAGGGAAAGAAGATGGATGGGTCCGAGACCTGATGCTTCACGCTCCGTGGGGCTTCATGGCGACTGTAGGGGATGAGGGGCAGCCGTCCCTAAACTCGAATCTGTTCGTGTATGACGACCAGAAGCACTGTATCTATCTCCATACGCATCGCACGGGTCGCACCCGAAAGAACATGGAAGTGACTGACCGTGTTGCGTTCAGCGTGGCTGCGATGGGGCGACTGTTGCCTGCCGACGAGGCGCTCGAGTTCAGCGTCGAGTACTGCGGCGTGAATGTTTTTGGGCGGGGCTATGTTGTGGAAGACATTGTCGAGTGCAAGACGGCCTTGCAGGCACTGCTCGATAAGTATGCTCCGCACCTGGCGCCGGATCGGGACTATAGGTCGACGACAGACGACGAGCTGCGGCGGACTGCGGTCTACCGTATCGAAATTGAGACGTGGAGCGGCAAGCAGAAGGAAGCTGAGATCGACTTTCCAGGCGCGTTCGAGGTGAAGGAGCTCTCGGTACCGTTTCCGGGTCGCTCAGACGCACCGGAGTGAGTGCGGCTAGTCATATCGATTCAGCGAGGGGGAGTCTGAGAGTCGTTCCACCTGCACTTCCCGAGGACGACGGCTGAAGCAGAAGCCAGAGAAGCGGCTTCTCGTCGACTATCATGACCCCGGCTCGATCATGGAGATTGTCGAGGTCGTCGAGCGGATTGGAACCCAGGAGAACCAGGTCGGCGCGCTGACCGACTGATACGGTTCCGAAGCTGTGGGTGATTTTCCGGTGATCTATGACGTAACGATCTACCGTGGCGGTCCCGCTTTCCAGGATCTGCTGGTTGGTCATGCCCGCCTCTGACATGACCGCGATCTCACGATGGAGAGCGAGGCCGGGCACGTTGAACAACTGAGGTGAGTCGGTGCCTATCATGATCGGGGTTCCTGCGTCCGCCAACTCCTTGAGAATGCGGTTTCGTAGATCAAGGTACTCTCGGACTTCATCGGGAGCCCCCCGTGGACCCGGAGCAGCCTGCCGGCGCCAGGCATCGTGCTGCCCCTCGGACACGTATTTCATCTCAGGAAGCCGAAGGAACGGCTCGGGTGACCGGCCCGTGCAGCATGAACACGAAAACCTCCCAGAGGCCGAGCATGGCGCATATATTGTTGCGACTGCTCGGTAATTGCCCCAGCCTTGGTAGACCCATGTCTGAGTCAGACGGGATGAAGGAACTCACCGGACTTGCCCGCTCCATCGACGCTCTGTTTTTGGGAGGTGGCGACGTTGGCGAGTCGGCGCCTGCTGACGACGCGACCGACAGGGGTGAGCTTCAAGAGATGTCCGTGGCAGCGGCGCTGGAGCCCGTACACGCCATCGCTATGGCGCCCGCGCCCGATGACGACGAGTTCGTGCCGACGCTCCTGGATCTGGCTGTCGACGCATATGTCGCAGGGGAACTGGAGAGGGCCGCCGAAATAGAGTCGCTCGCGGCCGAGTGTCAGGCCAACAACGAAATCGATCCAATCGCGAGATCCGTGGTGAAGGTCGTCGCAGCTGCGGGAGTGCCGCGAGACGCGTCGATTTATGCCGTGGCCACGTGCATGATGTCGCCAGTCGTGCTTGGCCGGCTTGCCCGTCGCATCGGATCAGAGCGGGCCGAGGAGCGACGGCGGGAGTACTACGCCGTCTGCCGTGAAATCGGCGATGACATGGCTATGGCGATCCGCAACGACCTCGCTGGGACGACAGACCGTCTCTCGCGACGGATCCACTGTGAAGCGCTGGTCGAGATGGGCGACGCAGGCCGGCGGATGATCGAAGAGATGGCGGTCGATGAGAACCGATTCCTCGTTCAGAATGCGGTCGCGATCCTGGGAAATCAGGGTGGCGACAATGCGGTCGGGCTCATCACGAGCGCCCTGGCGAATCCGGACCCGCGTGTCCGTCGGGAAGCGCTCAAGTCGCTTGCCAAGCTTCAGGCGGAAGATTCAGGGGAGCTGGTGCGGGACCTCCTCGATGACCCTGATCAGAGCGTGAAGATCGGGGCAGCCGTTGCGGCTGGAGAACTGCGTGTCCGGCTAGCTGTGAAGCCTCTTCTCGCGATGCTCGATGCGAACCCAGACCCTGACGAGGTTCTACTGCTGTTGGGTGCGCTTGGGCAGCTGGGAGACCCAGGGGCCGTGCAGTCGATCAAGAAGCACGCCGTCCGTACCCTCTTCCGCAAGCCTCCTGCGGAGGTCAGGATCGCGGCCTACCGGGCGTTGCATCTGATCGGCACCCCTCACGCGAAGCAACTGCTCAAGGACGTCGTCCGCGACAAGGACGAGAACGTGAAGGCCGCCGTGAAAGAGATGGTCTACACCACGTAGCGGTTCACGTCATCCGAAGGATCCGGTCGAGAGCTGCCAGAAAGCGCGGTACCTCGGTCAACGCAGCACTCACCGGGAAGGGATCCCGAGCTGAGTGTCCGAAGAGGCGCGTGATGGTCAGGCGCGTCTCCGCCTGGGGGAGTGCTGCCGCGAGCCGTCGGCTCTCCGAGAACGGAATGAGGTGGTCCTTGAAGCCGTGCAGAAGGGTCACGGGGCGGCGAGCCGCTGAAAGGGCGTCAGCCGGATCGATCAGTGGATCGATCCGTCGCGCAGCAGTGGCCATGTCCTCCGCCAGGTCGGCGCCGTCGGCAGGGGTGGTGTCCGCATCCGCCAGGGGAGCGAGAAGAGCGAAGAGTCTCTGGCGGCCCTCGGAGATCCCTTCCTTGAGTTCCCGTATCAAGGGTTCGTACACCGCGTCCCATGATGCAGCGCCTATTTCACTCGCATGCACCGCGAGGGCTCTTAGCGCCTGAGCCACATCTCCGGCATCCTCATGCCCAGGGACGGCAGTTAGGTAGTTGGCTGCCACGATCCAGCGGCCGTACGGGTCGGGTCGCAGGAAATGCGTCTGCCCATTGGACTCGTGCCGGCCGGTCATCATGAACCGAAACGTCGCCTCAAGGTCACAATATCCGCCGAACCCAGCCGTGCCGCCGATATCGTCCATCAATCCGGGCTCACCGCCCGCGGCGATCGCATGTGGAGCGCCAAACGAAAAACCGACCACCCCGACGGGCTGGTCGCGCGCGACCCCGCTCTCCCTCAGACCCTGAATCGCCGCCCTGATGGTCGGCGCAGACAGCTCTGGCGCGAGCCTGAGCTCTCGCCATTCGGGCACCTCCGGTACGATCGTCGCGATCCCCGCCGAGGCGACCGCATTCGTGAAACGCACGAGTTGAGCGTGCGCACGCCCCGGGCGGGTGATGCCATGCGTAACCACCCAGGCCGGGACTCTTCCCTTGGCTCCACGCGGTCGGGTCAACGTTGCGGGAATGGTGACCCCATCACGGTCGAGCACGATGTCTTCTACATCATGCTCGCGAGGGCGTCCGAGCCATGCCCGGGTGTATCGCACCGTCCGACTACTGATCCGTGTCATGTCTGAAGCTAATCAGGTGCCCGCGGGTGCAGGCCAGCTCTTGCCGCACCGACAGCTGCGGAACATCATTTCGTGGGACTGAACCACCCACTGTACAAGGAGATCCGCCGTGAAGCGCCTCATTCTTCTGCTCGCTCTCGTCGCGTTTTCCGCGCAGCCTGTGATGGCGCAGGATGGCCCCCGGATCGCACACAATCCGTCATCGCGGATCCCGTTCAGTGCCGCCGTACAGGTGGACAACACCTATTGGCTCTCAGGAAAACTCGGTGCCAACTCTGAGACCCGAGCCATGACGGACGGGCGGATGGGCGAGGAGACGCACAACATCATGCGGGCCTTCGGATCCCTGCTCGAAGAGCTGGGGATGAACTACGGCGATCTCGTTCGGGCGACGGTGTATCTCACCGACATCGACGGGTACGGTGAGATGAACGAAGCCTATGCCCAGTATTTCGAAGATGTGGATGCTCCGTCCCGAGTCGCCATGGAGGTGGCGGGCCTCGTGGGAGGTGCCCTCATCGAGATTTCGTTCGTGGCCGTCAAAACGCACTAGACCCGACCGATGCGGTTGAATCGCCGGCGCTTTCTTGGCGTCCTGGGGGGGGCAACACTGGCCTGGCCCAAGACGATCGAGGTGTTGGCACAGGAGCTCCAACAGGGCGGAGCGCCCGATGACGAGGTGTTCTGGGACTTCGTGCGGAAGCAATTCCTGATCGCTGACGACCGCGTTTACCTGAACAACGGGACTCTCGGACCTTCGCCGCGTATCGTGGTCGACGCGGTCACAGAACACACCCGCCGGGTCGCCAGCACCTTCCCACCCGGCGTGGCATGGGATGACCTGAAGTCGTCAGCGGCAGCGCTTCTCGGCGGCGACCCGGATGGGTATGTCTTCCCGCGAAACACCACCGAAGCGATGAACTTCGTAGCGAATGGTATCGACCTCGAGCCTGGCGACGAGGTGGTGTCGACCGATCATGAGCACATCGGAGGGCTCGAGCCCTGGAAGTTGGTTACGGCACGCCGGGGCGCGTCCCTTCGGATCGCGCATCTTGCATCACCCACGGAGACGAGCGAGCAACTGCTCGACGCCGTGTGGGCTGAGGTGACGCCCGCGACTCGCGTGCTGTGTGTGTCGCACATGACGTTCTCGACCGGGACGGTACTGCCGATTGAGCAGCTGACGCAGCGCTGTCGGGCACGGGACATCATCTTCGCGGTGGACGGGGCCCACCCTCCTGGCATGCTCGACATCGACCTGGCCGCAGTGGGTGGCGATTTCTACGCGTCCTCCCCGCATAAGTGGCTGCTGGCACCTCAGGGGACGGGACTGCTATACCTGACTGAGCCGTGGCGGGAGAAGCTGTGGCCGACGCTGGCGTCCGGCGGGTGGGATGATCTCTCCCTTGGCGCGCATCGGTTCAATCATATGGGTACGATGGATGAATCACGGTTGGCCGGCTTGATCGCGGCGATCGAATTCATGCAGGCCCTCGACATGGCACGGGTCGAGGCGCGGGTCCGGTACCTGCGTCGCCGGGTCGAGGACGGCCTCCGCGCGATACCGGGCGTGACGATCGCGACCCCGGAAGCGGAGACAATGAAGGGGGCCATGGTGTCCTTCGAGATTGCCGGGGTGGAGTCGCTTGCCCTCCAGCGTCACCTTTCCCTTACGGCCAACGTGCGGACGCGGGTCATCGGCGAATACGAGTACGGGTGGATGCGGCTGTCGACTCACGTGTACAACACGCTGCAAGATGTTGACCGCGTACTCGGCTTGCTCGACGACGTGGCACGCAGCGGTATTCCGACGTAACGGAGTCCGAAATCGTGGACGAGATCTCAAGGAGAGCGGGGAGTGCTGAGAAAACCAGTCGTTCGAATTGCGGTCCTTACAGGGGTTCTGGGTGCGTCGGTGTGGTCGTTAGCCTCGGCGCAGAGCCTGAGCGTACCAGCCGGATTTGCGATCTCCGAGTTTGCGGAAGACCTGCCAGGCGTACGCACCCTCAAGGTCGGGCCGGAAGGACAGCTCTACGCAGTCCTTTCCCGATCAGGATCGGTGGTCCGGATTGACCTGGAGGATGGTCGACGGCGGGAGACGGTCGCCGAGGGGCTGAATCGTCCCTATGGACTCGCGTTCCACGACGGATGGATGTACGTGGGAGAGCGGACGCAGATCACGAGATTCCGCGGCCCTGAGTACGTGGGCGGCGAGGTCATGGTTGCTGATTTGCCTACCGGAGGCAGCCACTGGACTCGAGAAATCGCATTTGGTGCGGATGGCATGATGTATGTGTCGATCGGGTCGAGCTGCAACATCTGCGAAGAGCGCGATCCCCGACGGGCGTCTGTGGTGAGATACAACGCCGACGGCGGCGGGGAAACGATCATCGCCCAAGGGCTGCGCAACGCGGCTGGTCTCGCGATGGAGCCGGAGAGCGGCGTCTTCTGGGTCTCGCAGAATGAGCGTGACATGCTGGGAGACGACCTCCCAGTTGAGGAAATCAATATTCTTTCTGATGGGATGCATTTCGGATGGCCGTACTGTTACGGCGATCGTGTGCCCAATCCTGAGTATCGCGATCGTGCAGAATACTGTGCCACCACAGTCCCGCCTGCGCTGGAAATTCAGGCCCACTCCGCTCCTTTGGGCATGGCGTTCTACACAGGCGATCAGTTCCCAGAGGAGTACCGCGGGGACCTGTTTGTCGCGCTTCACGGCTCGTGGAATCGTTCGGAGCGGACGGGCTACAAACTGATTCGTGTCCGAGTTGAGAATGGTCGCCCGGTGGGGCAGGAGGACTTTGCGCACGGTTGGCTGACGGGTCGCCGCGTGACGGGACGACCGGTTTATCCGGTCGTCGGCCCGGACGGCAGCCTCTTCCTGTCGGATGATGAAGGTGGTCGTATTTATCAGATCGAGTGGACGGGAGCGCCTCAGTGACAGCTCCCGTGAAGGGTGCCATCGCGGCGGGGTTGGGAGCCTTGACGCTCTACATACTCACGCTTGCACCCACGACCGCGTTCTGGGATACGAGCGAGTACATCGCGACTGCCCACATCCTAGGGATCCCTCATCCCCCCGGGAACGCACTCTTCGTGTTCGTAGCGAAGGTCTGGAGCCTGCTTCTCGCGCCGACCGGGCTCTCGGTCGCGGTGCGCATCAACCTCTTCGCAGCGGTGACGAGCGCTGCCTCGACCGGTTTCTTTTATCTCATCGCGCACCGCGTCCTGTCGAGCATGCTCGAGTCCGACCGGCTCGCCCTAATCGGTGCTGGCGCTTCAGCTCTTCTCGGCGCCTCGGCGTTTACGGTGTGGAACCAGTCGAACGTCAACGAGAAGGTCTATACTTTGAGTGTGCTGATAATCGCGGTGGTCAGCTGGCTCGCGATCAGGTGGCACGACACTCGGGATCAGCCCGGGGGCGAGCGCTACGCCTTGACCGCACTCTTTCTGATGGCTCTCGGCTCGACGAGCCACCTCATGTCCGTGCTGCCCCTGCCCGCGTTTGGCATTCTGATTCTGCTGTCGGGTCCGATGCGGCTGCTCAAGCCACACGTCATTGGCCGGGCGATCGTCCTCGTCGCCTTAGGCATGTCGTTCAATTTTGTTCTCCCGATTCGGGCCGCGCTCGACCCTGTCGTGAACGAGGGCGATCCCGTCTGTGAATCGTTTGTGGACGCGGCTGTATCCATCTATTCGAACGGCAAGAAGGGCTGTCGCGCGCTTAGCGCCAACCTCACGCGCGAGCAGTATCAGACTCCGCCGGTCACCCAGCGTAAGGCCCCGTTCAGCGCCCAGATGGGCACGTATATGCAGTACTTCGAGTGGCAGTGGTCCCGCGGGCTCGACGCATCACCACTGCCGGTATCCAGTCGGCTTCCTTTTTCGCTCCTTTTTCTCTCGCTGGGGGCAGCCGGTCTCATCGTGGCGTTCAGGGCCGACAAGGCCGTTTTTTCTTACTTGTTTGTACTCGCAGGTACGCTGACTGTCGGACTCGTGATCTACCTGAATTTCAAGCACGGGTACTCGCTTCACGCGGAACTCCCACAGGCTCAGCGGGAAGTGCGAGAACGCGACTACTTCTTCGTTGCGGGCTTCATGCTCTGGGGAAGCCTCGCGGGCATAGGGCTCACCTGGGCCTGGCACTCCTTGGCCCGCGCACTGGGCGGAGGCGAGGCGAAATACAAGGTCGCGGCTCCTGTTTTTGTCATTGCTTTCATCCCTCTCTTTTTGAACTGGGGATGGGCGACCCGGGCGGGCGACTATGCTGCGCACGACTGGGCCTACGACCTGCTTATGAGTGTCGAGCCGTACGCGGTTCTCTTCACGAATGGTGACAATGACACCTTCCCGCTCTGGTATATCCAGGAAGTGGAGGGAATCAGAAAAGACGTCACGGTCGTGGTCGGTCAGTACCTCCACACGCAGTGGTACCTGCGCCAACTTCAGGAGCTCACACTGCCCGGGAATCAGCGGCCTTACCATGATAATGGCTTCCCGGATCTCCACGATGCGCGCGCATTGCCGCAACTCTCGATTACCCGGCTGACCGAGTCGGTTATGAATCAGGTCGGCACGGCGAGCCTCTCGGATGACATGACCGTTTCGTTTCCCAAGCTGGCCGTGACATATCCCGCAGGCATGGTGCTCGATCGGAGCCAGCAACTCGCGCTTCGCATCATCACAGACTCGGTTCGTGAACGTCCGATCTACTTTTCGTCGGCCGGGGGGCTCATGCAGCAGCTCGGGCTCGATCGCTGGGGTGTGCGACATGGACTCACGACCAAGCTCGAACTACGAAACATCGATACAGACCCGAACGAGGGCCTCGTTCTCGGTGGCCCGGAATACGGTGCTGACTGGTTCGATGTCGAGAAGTCTCTGAAACTCTACGACGAGGTCTATCAGTTCCGGGGCCTTCGTGATCGGGCGATCTGGGCCGACCGGTCGACCATGATGATGCCGATGCAATACTATGTGATGGCGCTTCAGCTTTCGAATGCGGCGACGCTCGACGGACGGGACCCGGCTATCGCCGCCCGACTGCTGGCGGATGCAGCTGCCTTCCAGCTTGTCTCGCAAGGTGGATCGTTGGGAACGCCTGGACTCAACCCGTAACTATGAGGTCGCACTGCCGGTGAGCCTCCCGGACCTCGAACGCGACGAGCTTTATCGCTATGCCCGCCATCTGGCGCTTCCTGGCGTCGGTGTGGCCGGCCAGCGGAAGCTCAAGGCTGCGAGGGTCCTTTGCGTAGGCGCCGGAGGCCTTGGGTCTCCGCTCGCGCTCTACCTGGCGGCTGCCGGCGTGGGCACGATCGGGCTTGTCGACTTCGACATCGTCGATGAGAGCAATCTTCAGCGGCAGCTACTGCACGGCACCTCCGATATCGGCCGGAGCAAGCTCGACAGTGCCGAAGACCGGCTGCGGGACGTGAATCCTCATGTCGCTGTCGTGCGTCACGACGAGCGCCTCTCCTCGGAGAATGCGCTGCGTATCCTCGACGGATATGACGTGGTGGTCGACGGCACCGACAACTTCCCTACACGGTATCTGGTCAACGATGCGTGTGTGCTGTTGGGGACGCCGAACGTGTACGGGTCGGTCTTCCGCTGGGAGGGGCAGGTCTCCGTGTTCGCCACTGAGGGAGGTCCGTGTTATCGCTGCCTCTTCAGGGAGCCCCCACCTCCAGGTCTTGTACCGAATTGCGCGGAGGGCGGCGTGCTCGGTGCGCTTCCTGGGATCATCGGATCCGCCCAGGCCATGGAGACGATCAAGCTGATCCTTGGCGTCGGCACGACCCTCGCGGGTCGCCTGCAAATTTTCGATTCGCTCGAGATGACGTGGCGCGAGGTGACACTCCGTCGAAACCCTGCTTGTCCCGTGTGTGCGGATACGCCCACGCAAACCGAACTCATCGATTATGAAGTCTTCTGTGGCGTGAAGGAGGACCCGTCCGTTGAAGGAAGCCAGTCGGAGTCGTCAGCAGGATGGCAGGAGCTCACGCCCTCTGACCTGTCGCACAAGCTTGCCGGCGAGGATGCTCCCTTTCTGGTGGATGTCCGCGAATCCTGGGAGTGGGCGGTCGGAAGCCTCGCCGATCTCGGTGCTCGACTGATTCCGCTGAGTGAGCTCAAAACACGTGTAGGAGAGATACCGCGAGAGCGTCCCATCGTCGTCTACTGCCGCTCGGGGCAACGAAGCAGGACTGCCGCCGAGCAGTTGTTGGAAGCTGGCTTTGCCGACGTTTCGAGTCTGACCGGAGGCCTTCGTGCGTGGGCTGAGAAGGTGAATCCTCAGGTGCGAGTTGTCTGACGTACCACTGCGCAATCTAGGTGGCAGTTCGTGGTTCTTGCCCCCGTCTCGCTGCGGACATGAATTGGCGCAGGCTCACACGCATCGGAGGGGAGTCACAGCAGACTGGCCGGAGCGACTGAATGAGATTAGGCACGGTGGTTCGCATCCTCTTTACCCTTGGTGTCGGGTGGCTCTTTGTACCTGACGAGTTATTGGCTCTACCGTCCCGTGCCATGGTGCTTTCTGATTGAGCTTGCCCCCGGAATACAGCAGGTAACGCAGGACGGTGACCCCATCTAACTCGCTCCGATCGAATGCACGGATCGGATATCGCATCGGACAGGGAAGGGAACTGTCTCTCTCCTGCGGATATTCCACAGCAGGGCAGACGAATTTTGCGACCGGCGCCTAGGGATACAGTTACAACGCGATTGTTCTGGGCTTCAACTGGATTTTCTGAGCCAGCCTAGGCTGGCCTCAGGCTAGAGGATGATTCAACCCCACGCAGGGACCCGAGCACCCGTGTCCCGGTATCACCGACAACCTTCTTATTCGAATGAGCCAGGGAACCCAAGTGATGCGACGTCTGATCGTTCTCGCGTTGTTCATGCTGATCACGCCCGTCGCGGCTGAAGCTCAGCCGCGACTCATGCTTGGTGGCGGCCTTACCACGCCCAACGGAGACGTTTCGACTTCTGCAAACCCGGGCTATCACGTGCGGGCCAGCATAGAGATCGGGATCCCGACCCTGCCGGTGGGACTCAGAGGGGATGGCACTCTGCACAAAATGGGTTCGTCACAGGCAGGCTTGGAGGACACACAGGTGCTAGCCGGTTCATTGAGCATTGTGTACACACTGCCCGGCATTGGACTTCAGCCATACATGCTGGGCGGGCTCGGTGCGTACCGAGTCTCAGCGGGTACTGAGAATGCTCCTGTCACGCAGACCAGTCGAGGGTACCACGGTGGCTTTGGCGTTTCGGTCGGTGGGCTGTTGTTCGGCGCGTTCGCCGAGATTCGCTACGTGCTTGTTCCCACCCCGGACAACACGGTGCGGATGATCCCGTTCACCCTGGGCTTCCGCCTCTAGCCGTCTTTAGCACTAGCTGACTCGTTCTGGTCGAACTCACGGTTGACCTCCACGTCGACCACTTTGATTCCGCTGACTCCGGCCGCCACCCAGAGGCGTCCGCTGTTGTAGGAGGCGTGGTTGACCGACTCCAGGCTGCCGAACTGAATTTGGCCTAGCACTTCGACCATCTGGGTGTCTGCACATGCGCTGGTCTCGAACGACTGGCCACCGACCGCTGCGTACACGCTCCCCTCTCCGTTCGATATGAACAGCGGGTCGTCTTGGACGGTGAGCGCGTTGGTTATCACCACGTCTGGGTTCAGGCCAAGGTCGTCCGGGTCTGGGATCGACACGTTGCCGACGACCTGACCGTTGTCGAGGGGCGTCGAAACAGGAAAAAATGAACACAACCGTGGAGTTTCGGTCAGTGCGTGGGGCTTAGTAGGCAGCCAGGTCCAACAGTGCATCGACCACATTGTGAGTCTGCGGAAGAATGACGTTCTCAACCTGCGGTGCATAGGCGACCCAGGTGTCCATGGAGGCGACCCGTTTCACCGGGCCGTCGAGGTACTCGAAGAGCTCGTCGGCGATGCGCGCCGCGATCTCCGACCCGATGCCCCATGAGAGACTGTCTTCGTGCACCACGACTACTTTGTTCGTCTTCTTCACCGAGTCGGCGATCCGCTCCATGTCGAACGGCTGCACGGTTCGCAGATCGATGACTTCGGCTTCGATACCGTGCTTTTCGGAAGCGATTTTGGCGGCATCGAGGCTTCGCTTCACCAAGGCACCACACGTGACCACGGTCACGTCGCTCCCCTCGCGTCGCACCTTCGCTTTCCCGAACGGGATCATGTACTCAGGCCCAGGGTCGCGACCCTTGTTGTAGACTTGACGGTACAGATGCTTGTGCTCGAGGAAGAGCACGGGATCCTCGCAGCGAATCGCAGTGCGGAGCAGGCCGGCTGCGTCCTCTGCGGTCGCCGGCATGCAGACGTGAAGGCCCGGGCAATGGGTGAAGAGCGTCTCCCCGGTCTGGGAGTGATAGATCGCTCCCCCCTTCAGGTAGCCGCCGTAGGTGACCCTGATGACGGAGGAGGCCGAGAATGCCCCGTTCGACCGGTACCGCATGGTCGCCATCTCGTTGCGGATCTGCATCATCGCCGGCCAGATGTAGTCGAAGAACTGAATCTCCACGACTGGCTTCATGCCCCGGATGGCCATTCCGACCGCGCGCCCTGCTATGTTCGCCTCAGCGAGTGGCGAGTTGTAGACACGAGCTGACCCAAACGCCTGCTGCAGCCCGTGGGTGACCTTGAAGACGCCGCCCTTGCCCTTCACCTCGGCGAGAATCTCCTCGCGTGAGGCGTCCGCCACGTCCTCACCAAAGACGACCATGCGCGGGTCGCGCTCCATCTCTGTGAGCATGCAGGAGTTCAGCAAGTCGACCATCGTGAGGAGTTTGTCGTCCGTGTACCGCGGCGAGTCCTCCGTGTCGAAGTCCGACGATGTCGGGTCGACATCCTCGGAGAAGAGGTGTCTCATCGCAGTGGACGGGTCCGGCTGGGGCGACTCCAGAGCTTCGTCTGCAGCTGCCGCCACTTCCGCCTCGATGGATACCTCGAGGGCATTAAGCGACTCTACGGTCGCGGCCCCGATCGAGATCAGGAGCGCACGGGTCAGGGCGAGCGGATCACGACTCTCTTGCTCCTCTATCTCCTCACGGGTGCGGTACGCGCGCTCATCATCTGACATCGAGTGCGAGTACGGTCGTGTCGTGTGGGCGTGCAACATTGCCGGCCCCTTCCGTGCACGAGCGTAGGCAATCGCCTCGCCAGCGGCCCGGTACGTGTCGACCACATCAGTTCCGTCGCATTCCACGATGTGCAGCCCTGGGAAACTCGATGCGAGCCGTGAGATACTGCCACCAGCGGTCTGAACCTCAACTGGCACACTGATCGCGTAGCCGTTGTCCTGCACGACGTAAACAACCGGGAGTGCAAGGTTGGTCGCGGTGTTCAGCGATTCCCAGAACTCACCCTCGGACGTCGCGCCGTCACCCGTGCACACGATGACGATTTCGTCCTCAGCGAAGATGTCAATCAGATCGCGGAGCCCGGGCACTGACTCGATCTTCGTTCCGGCCTCGGCGCTACCTACGGCCTGCAGGAACTGTGTGCCGGTCGGCGATGACGAAGATGGCGTGTTGAACCTGAGATCACCGAAGTGACCCGGCATCTGACGTCCGCCAGATGAAGGGTCTGCTTCCGCGCCCACGGCCTGCAAGAGATGATCCAGCGGAGTCTGACCAAGCGACAGCATCATCGCGCGGTCCCGATAGTACGGGTAGAACCAGTCGCTCGTCGGACGACAGTGCTCCGCGACGGCTACACCGACGGCTTCGTGGCCGGCGCTGGAAATCTGGAAGAAGACTTTGTTTTGGCGCTTCAGGCTCATCTCGCGGTCATCGATACGACGGGACGTGACCATGCAGCGGTAGAAGCTGAGAATCTGCTCGTGCGAGAGGCCGGCGAGGTCTGGCCCCTCAGGGATTTTTCGTTCTTGCGTTGCCATCGAGTGCCGGGTGAGATGAACTCAGGTAAGACCTCAAAGATATCGCACTTGGTACCTGCGCGAAGGGGTGGCTAGGTGTCTCGCGGCCGCTCTATCTCGTGGAGAACTGTGCATCCTCGACGAGCATCCTCAACTCCCGGGCGAGTGCCGACGCTTCGTTGACTGGGAGTCGGCACGCGTAGTTGCTGCACACCCAGGCGGTCGGCTTTCCGTTCACTGGTTCGCGATTCTCGAGTAGCGGTGTGCCGGACCCTGATCCACTCCCACGGGTCCCCGCGATGACTAGGTTCGCGTGCAACGACGAATGAGCGGCTCGGATCAGTCGGTCGGTCGCACCGCCATCGAGGCCATCGTCCTTGAGGCCGACGATTGCGATCTCGGCAGGTGCGGTGCTCAGGCGCTGTCCGACCACCAGCATTCGACCGAAGGCGGGCCCGAACTGTTTCATGGCATCGGCTTCGCGATCCACGATTCTCTGTGAGATGTCGAGCCACGCCGAACGGCCCAAGATCTGTCCGGTGCGGGCCAGAAGTTCAGCAGCGAGCGACGGACCTGACGGCGTCACGTTGTCCATTGGGTCTCGCGGGCGAAGGATCAGAGCCTCGGCATCGGCCGCAGTGTCAAAGACCGTTCCGGATTTTTCGTCCCAGAATCTCGTGACCACTTCGTTTGCCAGCCACACTGCTGCGTCCAGCCACTTCGGTTCGAGGGTTGCTGCATGCAGGCTGAGGAGTGCGTTGCCCAGAGAGGCATGATCGTCCAGGAACGCCAGACCTTTCGCCTCGCCGGCCATCGAGCTGTGGAGCAAGCGGTCGTTGGGCCTCAGGTGCGACCACACGTGTTCGGCTGCACGACTGGCCACGTCCACGTAGTCGGCACGGTCCAGTGCGGCTCCGGCCTCCGCAAATGCTCGGATCGCGAGTCCGTTCCAGGAGGCAATGATCTTCTCGTCCCGGAACGGCGCTTCGCGCTTCTGACGGGCCGCGAACAACTTCGCCCGGCATGAAACGATCTTTTCCTCCAGAACGGCCTCCGGCAGGCCGGTCGCTGATGCGAGATCCTCCACGGTCTCGCCGAGATGCGGAATGTTGCGACCTTCGAAATTGCCGCCCTCTGTGACGCCGTAGATGCGATTGAACAGGCCGGCGTCGGGGCCGAGAATCGAGTCGATTTGGGCGAGGGTCCACACGTAGAATGTGCCCTCTTCTCCCTCCGAGTCCGCGTCGCGCGCCGAATAGAATCCGCCGGTCGAGTCGGTGAGGTCTCTCGAGACGTAGTCGAGTGTATCGAGCACGACTTCGCGCAGGTCGTCCGAGTCTGTAAGGCGCCAGGCGTCCAGGTAGGCCCGAGCGAGCAGAGCGTTGTCATACAGCATCTTCTCGAAATGGGGCACCAGCCACCGACTATCCACGGAATAGCGGTGAAACCCTCCACCTATATGGTCTCGTATACCTCCGGCGGCCATGCGGCGCAGCGTGTGCACTGCCATTTCGAGCGCTCGGGGTTCACCAGAGCGAACGTGGTGCACCATCAGGAACTCGAGCGTCACCGGTTGGGGAAACTTCGGAGCTCTGCCGAAGCCCCCGTACGTCGCGTCATACCGGTTCGCGAGCACCCGCCAGGCTTCCTGAAATACTTCCGATCCGACCTTGCTTTCCGACGCACCTGTTGCCGTCTTGCGAAGCGCGTCCATAAGCTTCTCTGCTCCACGCCGCACGTCCTCGCGCCGATTAGTCCACGTGTCCGCGATTGACTCCAGAATTTGCGGCAGGGAGGGCATGCCCGGCTGCGGCTCCGGCGGGTAGTAGGTGCCTCCAAAGAACGGGATGCCTTCCGGCGTGAGAAAAACGGTCATGGGCCATCCACCGCGACCCGTCATCGCCTGTACGGCCTTCATGTAGATCTGGTCGATATCTGGTCGCTCTTCCCGATCGACCTTGATGTTCACGTAGAGCTTGTTCATTAGTGCCGCGATCGCTGGATCCTCGAACGATTCTCGCTCCATGACATGACACCAGTGGCAGGAGGAGTAGCCGACGGACAGCAGGATCGGCCGGTCCTCGGAGACAGCTCGTTCGAGCGCTTCCGGGCCCCAGGGATACCAGTCAACTGGGTTGTCGGCATGCTGCTGCAGATACGGGCTGGACTCTTGCGCGAGTCGATTGGACATGGGTATTTCCAACCCTGATTCGTTACCTTTCTGGCGACCTTCTTCGGGGGAGCGTACTCCCACGGGGGGCGTTCGATCCGATGGAGAATGAGCCGCTGTACCTTCGAATTGCTGGACTCGCCGTGCGGCGCCCGCGAATGATCCCGTACTTGCTTCGGGCTGCCTGGGCCTTCCGGGCTCGGGACTGGTATCGCCGGCCTCCGTTTGTGCCTCTGCCTCCGCTTTCCTATATGCGCTGGCGGCTCGATACAGCATACGGCAACCCTGACGCAGAGCCTACGATCGACGAGATGGAACGTTATCTCGTCTGGTCCGCGCGGATGCGGACGCAGATGAAGAGTCCGCAGGTATGACTCGACTGCTCCTGCTTGTCATTTTCGTCATTGTGACCTGCGCCTACTTCACGAAAACGCGCGCGATTCTGCTCAATGCAGCCAAGCCGATCGTGACGCCGATCCTGAAGTGGAATACAGGTGAGGAGATGAACCAGGTAGCGCGCAACGTCTTGGAGCACGGGCGTCTGTACGGACAATTGCCGAGCGGAGAGGCTTGGCTTGGCTGGCTCGATTCGAGGTATCCGACGACTGATATGCGACTCGATCCCTGGGGGTCGGCCTATCAGCTCGAGGTGCTTCCCGACTCCGTCGCCATCATCTCTCTGGGGCCGGATCGCGTACGGCTCACAGACGACGACTTCCGCGTGATAGTCTCTCGGGGATCATGAATCGGTCTCGCGTGCTCCTGATCGTTCTGGCTTGGTTGGTCACGATCGTGCTCGTGTCCTCTACGCTTGGTCGCGAGATCTACGCGGGACGAAGCCCCGGCCTCGGTTCGTTCGCCCTCGTGAATTTCGCTGGATACCTCTTTTTTCTCGTGATGCCGATCGAGGCGCTGGTCCCGATCTATGAAGCCGAAGGGCATGCCGCAGGGACCCTGATCATGCTCGCGGTCATCTCGGGTCTCGCTGGTCAGGTGATCGACTATGCAATCGGTCGGGTGCTGAGTGACCGCGCCCTCGGGTACATCGGAGAAAAGCGTTTCGAGCGGTTCAACACGAAGATCGAGAAGTGGGGTGGCTGGGCCATCCTGCTGTTCAACTTCCTACCCCTGTCCTCGCCGACCATGCTCCTCGTGGCGGGCATGACCCGATACAACGCGCTTCGCGCGTTTGCGTTCAGCTCCCTGGGGCTGACCGGGAAGTATGTGATGATCATCTACATTTTCGATCTGACCGCGTGGTGGGCGTCCAGGACCCCGTGAGCGAACTGATTTCCGTAGCGCTCACCGGAAATGTCGCCTCCGGAAAATCGACGGTAGCTGATCGATGGGCGGCATTGGGCGTGCCCGTGATCAGTGCCGATGAGCTCTCGCGTCAGGCCGTGCTGCCGGGTACGCCAGGCCTCGACGAGATCCGGGCAGTGTTCGGCGAGGGGATTCTTGCTGCGGATGGGACGCTGGACCGTGGTCGACTTCGGTCAGTCATCTTCGAGGACCATGGTCAGCGAAAGAAGTTGGAGGAGATCCTTCACCCGAAGATCTGGGCATTGCGCTCTCACTGGCTCGAAGAGCAGCGAGCAACTGGCGTCAAGTTGGTGGTTTCGGAGATTCCGCTTTTGTTCGAATCCGGTCGGAAGGCCGACTTCGATCACGTGGTGGTTGTCGATGCCCCGGGAGAGGTCAGGCTCGAGCGCATGGTGGAGACACGTGGACTCGATGTGGTCGAGGCGAAGCGTATCATCGCATCGCAGATGGACGCGGACCTCAAGCGATCAGCCGCGGACTATGTAATCGACAACGTTGGTGACCGAGCGGCCCTCGATGCAGAAGCGGATCGAATTTTGGGTCTTCTTTGTGGATCAGAGACGACTCGCTCCAGCATGCGGATCGACATGCATCTCCACACGGAGGGGTCGTGGGACTGTCTTTCCGACGCGGAAAGAATCCTAGAGCGATTGCTGGAGTTGGGCTACGACCGATTCGCGATCACCGATCACAACAAGGTGCACGTCGCGCTGCGGATGGCCGAGAAGTACCCAGACCGAATCATCCCGGGTGAGGAAGTGAAGACCGGTGAGGGCATCGACGTCATCGGCCTTTATCTTACCGAGGAGATTCCTAAGGGCACGCCGGCCGAAGAGACGATTCGACGTATCCGGGAACAGGGCGGGATTCCGTATCTGCCGCATCCGTACGCGGGAAGAAAGGGCGGCGGCGGAAAGTACGCCGATATGCTCGGACCGCTCTGCGATGTCATCGAGGTATTCAACGCCCGCCTGCACTCGGTCCAAGAGAACCATCGAGCGCAGCTTCTCGCACAGACGTACGGGAAGCTCCGGGGCGCGGGGTCGGACGCTCACACCATCGGAGAGCTGGGTAACGCCTTTGTCGATCTCCCGTTTCATGCCAATCGCCCCGACGCGCTGTTGGCGGCTCTTGGGTCGGCCTCGATGGGCGGAACTGAGGCGTCGCGGCTCGTACACCTTGGCTCAACGTGGGCGAGGGTAAGGAAGAATCTCCCGGGCGGTCGCTCGACCGAGTAGCGGCCGGCCCCCCGCTGGCAGTACGTTTTATTTCCGTCCACCAGCGGACGGTCGAGATTTTCACTTTCAGGGTCAGGATCCTTTTTGAGCTACCGGACGCCTGCGCATCGAGCGGCAGCGGTCAACGAAGTCCGGAACGCGCTTCTCGCGTCTCGGCGTGCGGTTCTGACCACCCATCTCAACGCCGACGGCGATGGGGCGGGTTCACAGGCTGCTCTCGCATCGTGGCTTCGCGCCAATGGTACCGAGGCGTTCATCGTCAATCCGACCGCCTTCCCGAATTCGTTCAAGTTCATGCTCGAGAGCGAGGACTGCATTGTCCCTGCCGGATCTGGACGCGCGAGAGATATATGCGACACCGCGGACCTGGCAGTTATTCTCGACACTGGTGAGGTCCCGCGCATCGGACGTGTCGCCGAGATGATCCGGAAGCTGCCGACGGTCGTGATCGATCATCACCCGATTGGAGATCACGCAATCGGTGGAATCTCACTTCGAGACTCCACGGCGTGCGCCACGGGCGAATTGGTATTCGACCTCATTCACACGTCGAACGGTCCGTGGAGTGATGCGATCACCCACGGCGTCTATGTCGCGATACTCACGGATACCGGCGGCTTTCGATTCGACAACGCGACCCCGGGCTGCCACAAAGTGATCGCAGAGGTCGTGGAACGGGGTGTTAATCCCGAGAAAATGCACGAACGCATTTACGGTTCCTCGCCGATGAGGAAGTGGCAGGTCTTACAGCATGCGCTCGTCACGCTTGAGCATGAGGAAGAGACCGGGATCTCCTGGATGATCATCCCGAAGGAACCGTTTGAAGAACTAGGCGCTACGGCTGAAGATCTCGAGGGCATCGTCGATATCCCGCGCTCGATTAGCGGAACGGAAGTGGGTGTGCTTTTTCGACTGACCAAGTCCGGTGAGGTGAAGATGTCGTTCCGCTCGAATGGGCTGGTCGACGTGAACACCCTGGCTCGACTCTTCAATGGTGGTGGACATGTGAAGGCGTCCGGTGCCATCACGCCGGGGCCTATGGATGCTGCGATCGACCGGGTGCTGACCGCCACTCGAAAGGCCGTTAAGAAGAGTCGGACGGTTGGAGCATGAGCCTTCTCCACTTGAGTCAGGTGATGCAGTGAGGGCTCCGACGATCCCCAAAAAGGCGGACCCGGGTGTCCCGGAAGCGCTGCCGCGCACCCTGATTCGACTCCGGGATCGACTCGGTGTCGAGTCGATCGACCGACTCTGGATTTTCCCGCCTGCGCGAAAAGGGCGTCGCGAGCAGGGACTCGTCGCGGTGAGCACGTATCAGGAGGGTGAGGAGCGCCACAGTATGGTGACCGTCGCCTACAACGCTGAGCACACCGGAAAGGGTGTGACGGTGGAGCAGACTTTTCATCGAGAGGGCCTCGCCCCTCCCGATCGCTTCCCGCCAGTAATGCAGGGAGTCGTTCAGCGGTCTGGGGAGGGCGCAGGAGAGCCACGCGAGGTGGAGATCCAGGCCTCGGCACCCCGGTTCGAAGAGCTCATGGAGGAGTATGACGAGGTATTCATCGGCACCCCGGAGGTATGATGACTGCAAAGGGAGCACTTCCGTTTATCCGTCTCTTTGGTAGGTATCTGAGAGATCAGGGCCTGCCGGTGACACACCAGAGAGAGACAGTCGCGGACGTCGTATTCGCTTCTGATGGCCATCTCTCGGTCGACGACATCGAGAGCGCCCTCCGCTCGCGAGACGAGCGAATTGGAAAAGCCACGATCTACCGCACCCTCGATCTTCTCGTGCGGAGCCGGCTGGTCGAGGAGCACGACTTCGGGGAGGGCTTCAAGCGCTACGAGCATCGGCTCTCGAACCATCCGGTCCACGAGCACATGATCTGTGTGGAATGCGCGATGGTCACCGAGTTCGAGAGCAATGAGCTTTACAGGATCGAGAACCGAGTGCGAGCCAATTACGGCTTCATCCCGGTTCGCAGACGCCTCGAGATCTATGGCCTCTGTAAGTCGTGCCAGAACTCCGGGGTTGAGCTGACGACGGAGGGACTTATTTGTCCGATCGAAATCGTCCGCTGAGAGACTGATGCCGAATCGACGTGACCCTGAGGCTGCGGGCCGCGGCCTCGAAGACAACGCTCCTCACGGCGTGCCATCCGGCTTGGGTGATCTCCCTTGGGAGTTGCCGCATACGTTTCTTGGGCTGGATGCGCCCGCGGCTTCCTTCGATCGGGCTGACGCCGTCCTGCTTCCCGTTCCTTACGAGTCGACGACGTCTTGGGGCAGTGGTACCCGACGAGGCCCCGAGGGTATCATCTCCGCCTCCCGGTATATCGAACTGTACGATCAGGAGTTCGGCTGCGAGCCCGGAGATCGAATCGGAATTCATACGCTTCCGGCCCTTGAGCTCACCCGGGCCGGCGCCACACCCGCGATGCTGGAGCTCCAGGAGGCGTACGCACGGGTAGCGGATACCTGTGCTGACCGTTTCCTGCTCATGCTGGGTGGGGAGCACTCTGTGTCGTCACCCGCCGTTCTCGCTCAAGCCGAGCGGCTGGCCGCTAAACATCCGGAAGAGCGACTTTCGGTTCTTCAGATGGACGCCCATGCGGATCTCAGGGCGGAATTCGAAGGGACGCCCCACTCACACGCGAGTGCGATGGCACGAGTCTTGGCGAAAGCTGATGTGGTAGCGGTTGGTGTACGCGGCGTCAGCCAAGAAGAGGTAGACGCCAGTGCGTCCGCTTGTGGCTCGACGCTCATATGGGCCGACGAAATGTGGGAGGACGACGCCTGGATGGACGGTGCTCTGGAGGCCCTCGGTCCGAAGGTGTACCTGACCTTCGATGTGGACTACTTCGATCCGTCTCTCATGCCCTCGACGGGGACGCCGGAGCCTGGTGGCGGAGACTGGTATCGGACGCTCAGATTCCTCAAGCGCGTCTTTGCCGAGCGTGAGGTGGTGGCGGCGGACATCGTCGAGCTCGCACCGACTCCGGGGATGCCCGCTCCGGACTTCCTCGTGGCCAAGCTCGCGTACAAGCTGATATCGTATCGATTCCAGAATCGCTTGGTCTGATTCAACCCAAATCCTGACACATTTAGTCCAAGGCTGGATTCGTACAGGACGCTGAGGCGGCCAGGCGGTAGCGTTGGTTGGTGCGTGGCTGGCGGTGGCAACGGGCATTAGGGCCTATGTTCAGGCGCGAAAGGCACACGCAGAAGAGCATGCGTCACAACTGCTCTCCGGTGTGAAGGGGGAAGAAGGAGAGCGAGCCGAAGTGGCCGCCGACTCTAGAGAACTTGAATCGGAGCACGGATCACCGTGAACGAAGTCGACGTCGGAATCATGATCGCGTTTTCGGCAGGGATTTTTTCCTTTCTGTCACCGTGCGTGCTGCCGCTCGTGCCTAGCTACCTCGCGTTCGTAACCGGGATGAGTCTCGAAGACCTGCAAGAAGGCGTAGATCGACGCGCCACTTTTACGCACTCGCTGCTCTTTGTGACCGGCTTCAGCTTGATCTTCATTCTTCTCGGTGCGTCGGCGTCGTTCCTCGGGCAGTTTTTTCGCTTGTACGAGGTATGGATCGCCCGAATCGGTGGAGTGGTCATTATTCTTCTTGGCATGCACCTCGCAGGCGTTTTCAGGCTTGCGCCGCTCATGCAGGAGAAGCGCATCCACTTGGCCAATAAGCCGGCAGGTTACCTCGGTACGCTGGGAGTCGGGATGGCCTTTGGCGCGGGTTGGACGCCATGCATCGGTCCGATCCTCGGTGCGATTCTCACCTACGGTATGACACAAGACACGATGTGGGCGGGCGTAGGGCTTCTGAGCGTGTACTCGCTCGGCCTCGCGATCCCATTTCTCTTGGCATCCCTCGCGCTCGACCGGTTTTTACAGACGTTCCAGAAATTCAAGAAGTGGATCCCGGTCATGGAGAAGGCGTCAGGCGCACTCCTGATCGTGTTGGGTATCCTGCTGTTGACCGGCAAGTTCACGGTGCTGGCTGCCTACATGAATCAGTTCGCTCCGGCGTTCATTCTGGAGCGCATCTAGAACGCTGGCTGGGGGAGGCAGAACGCTCCACTGGCCGGTGCCTCACGCAGGTCAGGCCGACTCGGCTGCTAGGTCCTCTTTCAGAAGTTGGCGGCGTAGCAGGCGGGCGTAGGTGCCCTCCGCCCGAATCAAGTCTGTGTGGCGACCCTGCTGAACGATTCGCCCTTCTTCCAGCACTAGGATCTTGTCAGCGTCCATCACGGCACTCACGCGATGGCTGATTACAAAGGATGTACGCGTCTGTGTCACGCCCTGCAGGTCCGAGAGGATCGCTGACTCGGTGTGGGTGTCGACTGCACTCAGGGCGTCGTCGAGGACCAGAATCAGTGGGTCTCGCGCGAGCGCGCGGGCGAGGGTGGCTCTCTGTTTCTGTCCACCGGACAGATTGATACCTCGCTCCCCGAGAAGCGTCTTGTAGCCTTTCGGAAACTCGATGATCTGGTCGTGAAGCTGAGCGATCTCAGCTGATCGTTGAACAGCCACAGCGATATCGGTCCCTGCGGGTGCGTCGGCATCTTTCCCGGACGCATCCTCGTCTTCGTACGGTATCCCGAGGCCGATATTCCCTTCGATCGTGTCGGAAAAGAGGAAGGGATCCTGTGGTACCATCCCGATCCGGAGCCGCAGTTCTTCCGGATCGACCTGGGTGATCGGAATGCTGTCGAGCAGGATCGTACCGCTCGTCGGGTCGTAGAGACGCGAAAGCAGTGCGACGATCGTCGTCTTTCCGGAGCCAGTCGGGCCTACGATGGCGATGGACGCTCCGGCCTCGACGGTGAAGCTGACGTCGTCCAGTACGAGTCGCTCTGTGCCAGGATAAGCGAAGCTCACTCCTCGGAATTCGATCGCTCCACTTGCGTCCGCTAACGAGGTCGGGTCGTCTGAGACCGTGATTGCCGGCGTCTGCTCCAGAATCCGGTTCAATCGGCCCATTGAGGCGGCGCCCCTCTGGTAGAGATTGACCACCCATCCGAGCGCGATCATTGGCCAGATGAGGAGCGTCAGGTAGAAGCCGAAGGCGACGAAGTCTCCCAGCGAAATGTCTCCAGCCATCACCTCGATGGCTCCGAGTCCCGTCACGAGCACCATCGCCACGCCCGAGATGAACATCAGGAGCGGATGGAACAGCCCGGCACTCAGAACCAGGCGCATGTTCCTCGATCGGTAGTCCAGGTTGTAGTCGTCGAATTTCCGACGCTGCTCCGTTTCCTGGGCGTAGGCGCGCACCAGTCGGACGCCTGTCAGGTTTTCTTGGACGAAGGTGGACAGGCTCGCGAACTGCTTCTGGATCTCCTCGAAGCGCTTGTGGATGATGCGCCCGAAGAACAGCACGATCGGTGGCAGGATCAGCAGCGGGATCATGGCATACAGTGTCAGGCGGACGCTGATTACCAGCATGAAGCCGAGGGCGAATCCGAAGCTGGCAATCGTATTCACGGTGTACATGATGGCCGGCCCGGCGGCCATCCGGACCGCGAGGGTGTCGTTCGTTGCCCGGCTCATTAGATCGCCGGTCCGTGTCGTACCGTAGAACGTCGCGTCCATGCGGAGCAGGTGGCCGAAGAAGTCGTTCCTGAGATCCGTCTCGATCCGACGACTGACTCCGTTCAGGAGTTGGCGCATCCCGAAGCGGAATGCGCCCCCGAGCACTGCCGTAACCACGATCAGACCGGCGTAGAAGGTGGTGTCGCCTCTCGTAACCGCTGGATCATCAAGACTGTCGATCGCCAGCTTCATGAACCAGGGGCCAGCGATCTGGAAGGCATTCGCGAAGACGACGCATACGATTCCCCACGCGATCGCCCCACGGTAGGGGCGGAAGTAGGGATAAATCGAGCGGAGTTCGTGCATGTGTTCCTAGTACCCCCGAGCCACGCCGCCGCGCCGCGGATCGGACCACGCCGTAAGGCGCCCCCTCTCCACCAGAATCGCCTGAACGTCTCCTGAGATGTCGCCTCTCTCGATCACGCGGTGGCCGAGCGCTTCGAGCGACGCGACCGTTGCGAGGTCTAGCCCTCCGGCCTCGTAGTAGATCTGGTCGGGGAGGTGCTGGTGGTGGACGCGCGGTGCGTTGACGGCCTGAACAACGTTCATTCCGTGGTCGAGAACGTTCGAGATCGTCTGGAATACGGTCGTGATGATCGTCGAGCCTCCGGGTGTGCCCGTAACCATTTTCAGGTCTCCGTCGGGAGCGAGCACGATGGAAGGCGTCATGGCTGACAGCATGCGTTTGCCCGGTCCCACCGCGTTGTTCTCGCCCTGAACGAGGCCGAACTGGTTGGGTGTGCCCGGCTTGGCAGCGAAGTCGTCCATCTCGTTGTTGAGCACGAACCCGGCTCCGGCAACTGTCACCTTGCTCCCGTACCATGAGTTGATCGTGGTCGTGACCGCTACAGCGTTCCCGTCTGCATCGACGATCGAGAAGTGGGTCGTGTTCTCGCCCTCGTCCGGTCCACCTTCCATGCCTGGTCCGACGTCGGCGGACGGAGTGGATTCAGCTTCGGAGATCGTGGCCGCCCGTTCAGCTGCATAGGCCGCCGACGTCATCCGTTCCAGCGGCATGTCGATAAAGTCTGGGTCCGCGAGGTAGTGATTCCGGTCCGCGTACGCACGCTTGAAGGCCTCGGCATACAGGTGGACCATCTCCGCGCCTTGCCAGTCCATCGAGCCGATGTCGTAGCCTTCAAGAATGTTCGCTATCTCTGCCATCGTCGCACCGCCTGAGGACGAGGGAGGCATCGAAATAACCGTGTGGTCGCGGTACGTGAATGAAATCGGATCTCGCCATGACGCCTTGTACTCAGCCAAGTCCTTGTGGGTGATGATGCCGTCCCCTCGAGCCATCTCCGCTACGACCAGGTCCGCCGTCTCGCCTTTGTAGAAGCCATTGGGTCCCTGATCGCTGATCCGTCGCAGCGTGGCTGCAAGGTCGGGCTGATGAAGTGTGTCACCGACCTGCGGTGGCTGTCCGTCGCGCGGCAGGAACTGCGATGCCGACGCGGGGAAGGCAGACAGAGCCTGGACCATCGTTGTGCCGAGAGATCCCAGGAAGCGCTGCCTGACCTCGAACCCATCGGCGAGTCCGATGGCGGGCGCGAGAAGCGCCTCCCATTCGAGCGTCCCATAGCGCTGATGTGCTTCCCACATACCGGAGACCGTACCGGGGACACCTGCTGCCAAATGTCCGACCACGGACTTGTCTGTGAGATTCCCGTCTGCGTCCAGGTACATGTCCCGGGTAGCCGCCAACGGGGCCTTTTCGCGAAAATCAACAGCTGCGGTCTCACCCCCGGCCGTACGAAGAACCATGAAGCCACCTCCGCCGATATTTCCCGCCTCCGGGTTCACGACCGCGAGGGCAAATTGAACGGCGATGGCTGCATCGATCGCGTTGCCGCCGGACCGAAGCACGTCCACCCCTACTTGGCTGGCGTACTCGTCCGTGGATACGACCATCCCGTGTGAAGCCTCGATCGGCTGCCCTGTGGCGGCGTATCGCCAGCTCGACGGAAAGGTGACATCGGCTGAATCGGGAGCCGGGGCAGTGCATCCCCAGATGCCCAGGCTCAGGCTGACTGTGCTGGCTAGGGTGCGCAGAGAACGAGTCATCGGGAGGCTCCATGACAGGGCGTTGAGGCGTGGTGCGTCGGTGTGCATCGACATCAGGGCTCGGGTGTACGACGCGTTGCCGTGTTCAGGCGGCTACGCATAGTTTCGGGCGCCGCTGAAGATCAGGGTACCTCCGTCCCGTCACAAGCATTCATGCGCGATCGTCGCCTCACCGAACAGCAAAACCCTGCCTCGCAGGAGATCGATACGCTGGACCCTCTGGGCATTGTCGATCTCATCAATGCGGAGGACCGGAAGATCGCCGAAGCTGTCGGCGCAGAGCGTGAAGCCATCGCCAAAGCGCTGAGGCTCGCTGAGGCTGCGTTTCGATCTGGGGGCCGGCTGATCTACGTCGGCGCGGGAACGTCCGGACGACTCGGGGTGCTCGATGCTTCAGAGATGCCCCCCACGTACGGGACAGACCCGGCGATGGTGCGGGGGATCATTGCTGGTGGCTCTGAAGCCCTCGTGCGATCTCAGGAAGGCGCTGAGGATCATCCAGCCGACGGAGCTGCTTCAATCGACGACATGGAGGTGGACGCACGGGACTTCGTCCTCGGGATCGCGACCTCCGGCTCAACGCCATACGTCCACGGTGCCGTGAATCGGGCAGCGGAGCGAGGCGCGCGAACTGGCTTCTTGATGTGCACGCCGCCGAGTCCAGAGCTGGTCAAACGACTGGATGTCGTCATCGCGCCACTTGTCGGACCGGAGGTCATTACCGGATCGACACGCATGAAGGCCGGGACCGCCACCAAGCTTGTCCTGAACACGATCACCACCGGTGCGATGGTCCGCCTTGGGAAGGTATACGGGAACCTGATGGTCGATCTCCAGGTTACGTGCGAAAAGCTGCAGGACCGGGGTGAGCGGATTCTCCAGGGGATGCTCGATATCGACCGCGCGGAGGCTACAGATCTCCTTGCCGGTGCCCAAGGGCATGTGAAGACTGCACTCGTCATGGGGCAGCTCGGAGTCGGCGCGGATGAAGCTCGCCGTCATCTCGAAGCGGCTTCAGGGGTGATTGCGGACGTGGTCGGGACGCTCGACCCATGACGCCAACACGCCTGAAGTGGTGGCTCGCGACGCTCGTGACCGTGGCGAGCGCGCTCATCGTCGCCACCTCCTTCAATCCAATCCCCCACTCGGGTGGTGACAACGCGGGGTATGTGGCACTCGCGCACGGGCTGCTGACCGGGAGTGGATACAGTGATGTCTTCGACCCGCAGGGATTGCCGCATACGAAGTATCCACCCGTGTTTCCCGGTCTGCTGGCTCTGATGATGGCCGCCGGAGCCCGCACCTGGGTCGCGCTCAAGCTGTCCGCAGCGGTTCCGACGGTTCTCGCTGTCCTGTTCACCGTACTTTGGGCACAACGTCGGGTCGGAGCTCTCCCCGGTGCTGCTGTCGCCCTACTGCTGGCGAGCGCTTCGGGCGTGGTTTACTACAGCCAGTGGGTGCTGTCGGACCCGCTGTTCCTCGCTCTGACCATGATGTCGTTTTGGTCGTTGTCCGTGGCGGTGCATGAGTCGGACGAGGCGAGCGGACGAACGGACGGCGACGTGCCGGAAGGCTCGATTGCGTCCGAAGTTGAAGTAGACATCCATCGCGGCTGGCTCGCCTGCGCAGTCCTTTCGGCGGGCCTAGCCTACTTCACCCGTTCGGCCGGTCTCCCTCTCGTGCTGGCGATCTTGGCCTGGCTGGCACTGGACCGGCGGTGGAAGTTGCTCGGCGGAGTGGGCTCGGCACTCGGGCTCCCGATGTTCGCATGGTGGCTCCGCGGGCGCGGGGAGGGCGTCGCTCAATACGGGACCGAGTTCTGGATGATCGACCCCTATCAGCCAGCACTTGGCACGATCGGGATCCCGGGTCTCGTAGCAAGAATCTTGGAGAACCTCTCGACCTATGTATTGCAGCATCTCCCCGGGGGTGTGGTCGGCAACGGAGCTTCCGGACTCGCGTTGATCGGGGTCACGCTCACTGTCGTTGCTCTGGCCGGCTGGGTGCTTTCGACCAAAGAACGGGTCGGACCGGCCGAAATTTTCTTCCCACTCTACGCAGGCCTCATCCTCGTGTGGCCGGCGGTGTGGGGAGGAGATCGTTTCGCCCTCCCGCTCTATCCGCTTGCATTCCTCTACGCCGCCGTCGCGATTCGCATGGTCGCCGCTAAGGTGCCGTCACCCGGTGGTCAGCTCATTGGCGTCGCCGCCCTGCTGGTGCTGTTGCTCCCGGCCGGGGGGAACTGGATGGATGGCAGACAGCAGACACAGGAGTGTGCCACGTCCGTCCGTGAGAATGGCCCCTGGGCCTGCTATGGATCGCGCGTGGGATACTTCGTGATGGCCGCGTCCTGGATACGCGAAGGACTTCCTGCTGACGCCGCTGTACTGACGCGGAAGCCTCGACACTTCTACGCGCTCAGCGGGCGGCTGAGTCGAGCCTTTCCGTTCAGCGAACTGGCCCAGGCCCAACTCGACCTCGCGGACGAGATAGGGGCCCGCTACATACTGCTCGACCGTTGGGATGGGCTGGCGACGCGCTACGTAGGAGGAGCCGTTCGTGAGAGACCAGGAGCCTTCTGCTATGTCCGTGGGTTCGGGCAGCCCAACGAGGGTGGGGCCCAGTTGCTGGGTATTCTGCCGCCTTCGGATCGGGCGAGAGCGGGCGCGTCAGGTGAGACGGCTGTGGGTATCTCTGCGTGTCCCTCGGAGTATTTCAACCCTGGTACTTCAGTTGAAGATTACTCCTCTTCGGGGCGTATTCCGTTGCTGGAAGAGCTGGACTCGTAGAGGAGCGCGAGTGTGATGCCGAAGACCAAGTGCTCCAGGAACGCCCGATCGTGCGGGGCGACGACGTCGAACACGTCTCCGACGATTGGCAGTCGGTTCTGAGGAACGTGCGCCCCCAACAGCCCGTGGAGGCCACCGACGGGCTCCGTGGCGTACTCGGCCGATCCGTACAGGGCGCCCTTGATGAGCGCCGGCCCCGGGACTCGCGGCTCGACGATCGAACCATAGACAAGGCCTTGTCCGACGCCTGCCAGGACTCGGTCGGCGGTTTCGCGATCCAGGCCCGGAAATGCGCCCTCTTCGGTAAGGAGTGGCCTCAACAGATCCACCAAAACCGCAGCAGTCGCACCAGCCGCGGCCGCGCGCAGAAGCTTAGAAAAGCTCGGCGCCTTTCGACCCGACCACCCCGCGAGAACGCGGTCCACGACGACCGCCACACCCGCACTCATGAGTTCGTCCGCCGACGGGATCGGTTGGCGCGGCTCGCGTTCGCGGGCTATCTCCGGTTCGGCGCGCCGATGCGCCAAACCCATGACCCTTCGTTCCGGGTCAGGTGCCCGACGGGAACGCTCGAGAGCGTGCCCAATGTGGTACCAGATGCTCTTCTTGGAGGCCATGCGCGATGAGTTTGGGGCGAGGGGAAAGTAGATTGGCTCGGCGGTCGGGGCTTTTCAAGGCGCCTCTACGGCTCGCGGTTCTCGCGGGCATAGCGTTCGGGGTCACTCTCTGCGCGCAGAGCGAGCTTTCGGCACAGGCTCCGGACGAAGCGTGGCGGACGATTACCACCGAGCATTTTCGCATCACTTTCCCGGAGGGACTCGAGGCGCTCGGGCGTCGTGCAGCGGACCGCTCCGAGCGAGCCTGGGATAAATTGTCGGTTCAGTTCGTCGCTCCACCGGGCGACATGATTGACGTGCTTGTGACGGACCACACGGACGTCTCCAACGGCTACGCCAGCGTCACACCGTCCAATCGGATCGTGGTGTTCGCTCGCCCTCCAGCCGACCAATTGTCGATCGGATATTCTGACGAGTGGCTGGAACTTGTTATTACCCACGAGCTCGCGCACATCGTGCACCTTGACCTCGTCGAAAACCCCATCGGCAAGGTCGCGCGCGCAGTGTTTGGCCGGGTCAGGACGGAATGGCCGTTTTTCCCGGAGCTTGGCACGCCGCGCTGGGTCTCCGAGGGGCTCGCCACGTGGTACGAGTCTCGACTCACTAACGCGGGCAGAGTCGCCGGCACATTCAACGAGATGCAGCTTCGCACCGCTGTACTCGAGGGCCGGTTCGAGGACATCGGACAGGCTTCCGGAAATTCACCCCTCTGGCCTGGTGGCAATCGTCCGTACGCCTACGGGTCCCTCTTCTTCGATTTCCTCCTTGAGCGCTACGGGGAAGAGAAGATGGTCGACTTCGTCGATAGGATCGCTGGTCAGTGGATCCCATATCGGATTGATGCCGCAGGTCGCTACGCGTTTGGTGTATCTCTGACCGAGGAGTGGCAGGTGTGGCGGGAGAGCCTGGAGGCCGATCTCTCCGACCTGGACGCCCAACTGGAAAGGGTGGCACCCATCACGCAGTCAGAGCGCCTTACCGAGGACGCGAGATGGGGGCTGCGTCCGGTGGTGTCGCCGGACGGTCGATGGATCGCCTACACGAGGTCCGACGGTCGATCGGACATCCAGCTCCGTGTCCAGGACACCGACACCGGAGAGGATCGTTCGGTCGGGCGCACGAATGGGCTCGCAACCTTTTCGTGGACGCCGGACAATCGGATTTTGCTCAGCCAGCTCGAGTTTGAAGATGCGTATCGGTCCTATGGCGACCTCTATATCCGGAGCCTGGACGGCGACGAGCAACGCGTGACGCACTCGGCACGGCTGACCCAGCCGTCGAGCGCTCCGGACGGAGCGTCGGCGGTCGCGATTCGTGAAGGAGACGGGACGAATGAGCTCGTTGTAGTCGATCTGGTCTCCGGTTCCGTCGAAACGCTCGTCGGCCCCGACCCCGACGTGCACTGGGCGTTTCCGCGCTGGTCACCTGATGGACGATGGATTGTCGCCACCCGCTGGGAGCCGGAGGCCTACCACGATGTCATCGTGCTCGATGCGAGCACCGGCAGGGTCGTCGATGAGGTAACCGCAGACCGGGCGCTCGACCTCGCTCCTGCCTGGAGCGCCGACGGCGCCTGGCTCGTCTGGTCGTCCGATCGGACAGGCATTCTGAACGTCCTGGGCGCGCCGGTCGATACAGCCACGGGACGAGCCGGCCCCCCGGTCCTGCTGACGAACGTGCTTACCGGAGCGGGCTACCCGTCTGTGGATCCCGCTGGCACGTCCCTCTACTTCTCCGGTTACCACGTGGACGGGTGGGAGATTGAACGGACGGAGTTCGATCCGACCGCGGCGGTCTCCGCGCCCGTGGTCGCGTCGAGGTTCGTAGCGACTGCTCCCGCGACGGCACGAGGAGCGAATGACGGGGTCATGGAGCAGTATTCCGCCTGGCCGACCTTGGCCCCGAAGTACTGGGAAGTTGCGTATCTCGATCCGGTCGAGGCGCCAGAACAAAGCGCTGACGAAACTTTTTTGCGGCGCCGGGAACTGCTGGGCTTCAGCCTAGGTCTGCAGACTTCGGGTCGCGACCTCGTGGGCCGACATGGGTGGGGTGCGGTCGGGCGCTACTCCACGACCGGGGGAAAATTCGCGGGAGGAGCCTCCTACTCATACGCGGGACTCGGGTCGCCGATCCTCACTTTCAGGGCCAATCAGGGCTACGAGGACGGCGGACAGCTACTGGCAGAGAATCTCGATCTCGAACAGGACACACTCCTGATTCTCGAACGGGAGCGGTCCGTCGAGGGAGCCATGACCTTTCAGCTTCGCAAATGGCGGAGGAATCTCAGCTTCACGGTGTCCGGCGGTTGGACTTGGGAGAACCGGAGTCTCCTGGACGTTGCTCTTCAGCCCTCCGACGACTTCACGCTCAACAGGCCGACCGCACAGGTCGCGGACCTGACCGCTTCGGTGAACTTCAATTCGACCCGCACACACTCCTTCCAGATGGGCACGGCCAGGGGCCTGAGCGTGTTTCTGCTCAGCCGTGTTCGGGCCGACGTTTCGCTCCCTGATTCACTTGTGGGTGTGTCCGGAGTCGATCGATCATTCGATGAAGTGCTAGCCCGGGTTCGAGGGGCGATTCCGCTCTGGGGCGGGGGGCACGCCACTCATGTTCTTGCCATGCAGGCCAGTGCGGGAGTGGCGAGAGGTTCCGGCGCGGGCCCACTTCAATACCGCGTAGGTGGGGCCTCCGGGCAGGTTGAGCCGTTTACAGGCCTTGAGCTGTTTGGCGGCGGCTTCATTTTTTTCCCGATGCGAGGCTACGAGACCTCGAGTCGATTCGGGCAGTACGCGTGGAGCGCCTCGGCTGAGTACCGTTTTCCGCTTTGGCTCATCAACAAAGGATTTCGCGCCTGGCCGGTGCATCTCGACCGCGCGATCGGATCCGTGTTTTTCGACACGGGGAATGCCTGGGGACCCGATGTGACTGCCTCCGGATTCCAGAACCCGCTCCGAGTCGGCCTGGCGTCAGTCGGAGCCGAACTGACCACTCAGATCACTGGCCTCTACGACATCCGCTTGAGGCTCCGCGGTGGCGTTGGCGTACCGCTGATCGATGGCAACGGTGCTCGAGGTTGGGTACGGATCGGCCTGCCCTTCTGAACGGCCGGTCTTAGGCGAAAATGGAGTGCTACCCCCCTTGCAGGCAGCGCCTCGATGCCCGAACGTATCCCGAAGCGCAAGCTTTTTCTAGCCTTTTCGTGACAAACATATGGTGCGGGATGTCACAAACTTGACCACAAGATATGGGGCTCATACAATGCTTTTGCCCAACATCTGGTAGGGCTCCAGAGAGTTTTCCACAGTGAAATGACCGGCGGGAGTGGGTTCCCGTCGTTTTTCAACTCTTGTATCCGCCTTTTCCCACCTGTTTTTCCACACGGAGTACCGTCGAGATGACCCGCGTTCACCAGCCTCGCCCCCGCAGAGAGTCCGTAATCTTTGATGATGTATTACCGGATGACTTGTCTCATGCGGAGTTGACTGAGAACGCGCGGATCGTGCTCGGGAAACGGTACCTGAAGAAGGACGGCGCTGGCGAGCCGACCGAAGAGCCTGAGGTGATGTTCTGGCGTGTCGCGCGCACGATCGCGGGAGTCGACGGCGATTACGGCGCAGCGGATTCCGCCGTGGATGAAGTCGCTCGTCAGTTCTACGACCTGATGATCAACGGCAAATTCGAGCCGAACTCCCCGACGCTCATGAACGCCGGCCGCCCTCTGGGTCAGCTGTCCGCCTGCTTCGTGCTCCCGGTCGAGGACGCGCTCTCGAACGGTCAGGATGGTATCTATGACACGCTTCGCTCGATGGCACTCGTGCACCAGTCCGGCGGTGGAACCGGATTCTCGTTCTCAAGACTCCGTTCCGAAGGTGAAACGGTGCGTTCGACTATGGGTGTCGCGTCCGGTCCGGTGTCGTTTATGAAGCTGTATGACGGCAGCACGGATGTGGTGAAGCAGGGCGGTACGCGTCGTGGTGCTAATATGGGAATTCTGCGGGTCGATCACCCCGATATCCGGGGCTTCATCAAGTGCAAGAACGACACGACGCAGATCACGAATTTCAACATCTCCGTCGCGATCACAGATGCCTTCATGGACGCAGTACAGAAGGGCGCGGACTACGACCTCATCAACCCGCGGGACGGTGAAGTGATCGGACAGGAAAACGCGGCCGACATTTTCCAGATGATCATCCATGGAGCGTGGCTCACGGGTGAGCCGGGCACATTCTTTATCGATCGGGCGAACGAGTACAACCCGGTCCCGGCGCTCGGTAGCTACGAGGCGACGAACCCGTGCGGAGAGCAGCCGCTTCTCCCGTACGATGTCTGCAACCTCGGCAGCATCAATCTCGGGAAGTTCGTGAAAGATGATGCCCGCCTTGGCACCGATCCGGACGAGGGCATCGACTGGGACGCGCTGAGGCACGTCATCCATCTCTCCACTCATTTCCTCGACAACGTGATCGACGCCAATGTCTATCCGTTGCAGGACATTCACGACCTCGCGCAGAACATCCGCCGCGTGGGTCTCGGCGTGATGGGGTGGGCGGACATGCTGGTTCGCTTGGGTCTCCCCTATGACTCAGTCGAAGGTGTCGATCTCGGTCGGAAGGTCATGGAGTTCTTGAACGAGGAATCGCGCAACGCGTCCGAGAGGCTCGCCGAGACACGCGGTGTCTTCCCGGCATGGGAGGCTTCGATCTGGGGTCCGGTGGGCAAGGCGGCGACGCGTGACGACGGCAGCCGCATTCGGCCCGAACGCACGCTTCGTAACTGCAACCTCACGACGGTCGCGCCGACGGGCACCATTTCGATCTTTGCGGGATGCTCCGGTGGTATTGAGCCGATGTTCGCCGTTGCCTTCATGCGCAATCAGGCTGGTTCGCTGATGCCCGACGTCAATCCGGACTTCGTGCGCATGGCTCAGGATGGTGGTTGGTACTCCGCGGACCTGATGGAGCGGATCGCTCAGGAAGGGCATATCCACTTCGATGAGGTGCCTGAAGACATTCAGCGGGTCTTCCGGACAGCGCACGACATCACCCCCGAATGGCACGTCCGTATGCAGTCCGCCTTCCAGGAACACACGGACTCTGCCATCTCGAAGACGACCAATTTCCCTCGGGAAGCTACGGAAGAACAGGTGCGAGAGATCTACGAACTCGCATTCAGCCTCGGATGCAAAGGCGTGACGGTCTACCGCGACGGGTCGCGGGAGGGGCAGGTGCTCACCACTGGCGCCACGACCAAGGGCGCTGGCAGTGAGGCCGTCTCTGCCGAGGTCTCCGATCTCGAACACCAGCTTGCCGACGCTCGTGAGGAGGCGCACAACCAGCGTATCGAGATCGAGGCTCTCAGGAACGACCTCCAGGACCACGATCAAACGGCGGGGTCGGCGCGCCACAAGCGTCAGAGGCCTGCCGCTCTGCGTGGATACACCATGAAAATGATGTCCCCGCTCGGTGATCTGTACGTAACACTGAATGAGGATGTGGATGGCCGACCCTTCGAGGTCTTCTGCACGCTGGGCAAGGCTGGTGGAGCTGCCAACGCAGATGCAGAGGCCATCGGGCGACTGATGTCGCTCGGCCTTCGCTCGGGCATTTCGATCCGACAGGTGAAGGATCAGCTGCGGGGGATCTCGTGCGATCGCGCCGTCGGACTCGGGCCCAACAAGGTCCTCTCCGTGCCAGATGGGATCGGTCAGGCAATCGAGCGGTATCTGGAAGAGAAGGAGGGCGTGCAGGAGGCTCTTCCACTCTCGGCTCCGATGACCCAGTCAGCCACGCAGGAACAGGTTCAGGTGTCGAGCTCTTCCCATGGGCCGGACCTCTTCGACATGGGTACGTGCCCTGAGTGTGGCACGGGTCACCTCGCCTTTGAGGAAGGTTGTAAGAAGTGCCACGTGTGCGGGTACTCCGAGTGCGGCTAATATAAGCCAAGCACCGAAATGGTTTAGCATGAGGGGCGGCCAGCAGGCCGCCCCTTTTGTTTGTCTTCTCCTCACATTTTCTCCGATGTTGAGAATCCTGTCACTGCTGAGTCTTCTGGCCCTGCCGTTCGCGGTGGAGGCTCAGTTCCTGGATTCTGATGGGCCAGTCAGTGAGTCGGACGTACTCTACATGTCGAATCAGCCCCGGCTCGCGCTCGACATTCTAGAGACGTGGCTCGAGACGGACTCAATGGATTATGCGGCTTTATGGCGGGCAGCGCGGGCGGCTGTGGTGATCGGCATCGATGAGGAAGGGTCGCGGAAGCAGAACAGGTGGCTCGACCCAGCGATGGGTTGGGCCGAAAGAGCGGTGGCACTGAATCCCTCGGAAATTGATGGCCATTACTGGCACGGCGTAGCGGCCGGACGCAGGGCGATGAATGCCGCGCCCAAATACGCGACGAAGCTCGCGGATGTCGTTTATAACGACGCTCACACGGTACTCGCGATGGACTCGCTGCATGGCGGCGCCCACAACATGCTCGGCAAGCTCAACTACGAGATCATGAACGTGTCACGCGTCCAGCGATTGATTGCTCGGACGTTTATGGGCAATCCCGCTCTGGATGACACGAGCTGGGAGAACGCCGAGTATCACCTAGCGCTCGCGGCGCGGTCGTGGCCGGATGACATCCTGTTTCACTTCGACCTAGCGCAGCTGTACAAGAGAAGGGGCCGGGAGGAGGAGGCGGTCGTCGAATACCGTCTCGTGCTCGGCCTCCAGCCCGTACATCCGACCGATTACAACCTTCAGCAACAGGCCAGCGCGCAGCTTGACGAGTGGGACGTGCCATTCCCGATCCTGGAAACAAAACGGGGTCGGGAGAAAGGCCCTAGAGTCGACCTCCCCAAGGCCCGGTAATCGCGAGTGTCCATCCCTCAAGCTGCATGTTGACGAAGAACGTCGAACCATCGGGTGAGAAGCATGCACCGGCAAATTCTCCACTCCCGCTCAGGTTCTGCGCGATCTTGTAGATTTGACCCTCGGGCGTAATGCCGAGGAGGTAGTCATCCCCGGTGCCGTCCTCGCAGACAACGAGATCTCCCGACGGTGCGACTGTGATGTTGTCAGCGTTCTCGATGATCGTGCCATCGTTGGGTTCGATGAATAGCTCAAGCGTCGCAGGATCGTCACGCTCGCCGGCCGATCCTTCGCTCGGACTGGGCAAATAGCGCCAGATCTGGCCCTTCCGCGCTTCACCTCCATTGGTGCAGGCGAGGTAGACCTCACTGCGTCCGTCGCGTTCTCCGTAGAAGATGCCTTCGCCCCGGGCGAATCGCGCCGCACCAGCCTCGAAGCCGCGGTATCGCAGATCGTCATCAGGGGACTCGATGTCGTCCATGTCGATCCACTCGACATCCATCAGGACACCAGGCTCGATTCCCCTGCCATCGAAATTGCGCATATCGAGGCTCGCCTGGCCTCGAACTGCCAGTGCCTGGAGTCGCCCGCCGCGCGCGAGCTGCCCGGGGACGTTCGGGATGAACCGATACAGAAGTCCGTCACTCAGGTCCTCGGTTTGATACACGACGCCGGACTCAGGATGAACCGCGATCGCCTCATGCTTGAAGCGACCCATTTCACGGAGCGGCTCGGCTCGTGCTGGCAGACCGTCCAGACCAGCATGCACTTCGAAGTTGTACCCATGATCTCGTGCGTACCGGCTCCCTGCTCGCTCGGTCGTTTCTTCGCAACTGATCCATGTGCCCCACGGTGTTGGTCCACCGGCGCAGTTCACAGCGGTGCCGGCTAGGCTCAGATGATGCGATACTAGATTCTGATTTCTGGTGTCGTAGAGCAGGGTCGTCGTGCCGCCAAAGGCGGGAACGCCCGATGTGCCGGCGTCGTAAATCTGAGCCGAGTCGAGTCGGGAAAGGAGTCCCAGGTCGGCGCCAAATGCGCCATCTTCGGGGTCAGCATCCAGCGTGAGTTCGTGATTGCGAACAAGCAGTGTCATCCCGTCGGGGCCTGGAAAGGTGGCCATGCCGTCGTGACGGGCGGGCACGTAGAACCCGTCGGACATCATTTCGCCCCGTCTGGACACGATGCGGTAGCTGAATCCGTCGGGGAGCGCGATGATTCGTTCAGGATCGTCTTGCAGAGGGCCGAAGCCGGTTCCGCGAGGGATCAACGGAGCACTCACATTCGTCTGTGAACAGCCGAGGCCGCCGAATCCAAGCGAAATCGCAGCTGCGGAACCTAGGAAACGTCGGCGAGAGATCGTCATATAAATCGAAGGTTAAGTCACGGAGAGACGGGCGAATGACAGCGAGCGATTTTCAATCTACCACAAGCGGCGATGGTTGCCCGCCGCTGCGTGGCATCCGACGAGAGTGGCTTGCCCACGGAGGGCCCGGGCTCAGTCGTGGACTCGGTCGGACCGCCTTTGCTTGCACACTGTTCATCACAGCATGCGGTGGCGACGCTCCCGTCGGGCCGACGCCTGGTAGCCCCACTTTTGATGGGAATGCCGCGATGGAGCATGTGCGGACGCAGGTCGCCTTCGGGCCTCGTGTGCCCGGGACGCCCGGTCATGCGGCACAGTTGGACTGGATGCTCGATCACCTCGGTCGCCAAGCGCCTGTCGTGGTTGCGGACACGTTCGATTACGTGACCACGAATGGCGACTCGCTCGTGCTTACAAACGTGATGGCGCGTTTCGCGCCGGAGCAGACACGTCGACTTCTGGTGCTGGCCCATTGGGATACTCGCCCGACGGCCGATGAGGCAGCTGACTCTGCCGACTGGGACACCCCCATAGCTGGGGCGAATGATGGTGCCTCGGGGACCGCGGTCTTGCTCGCCATGGCTGAGATGCTGTCTGACGCGCTGCCCCCCCTCGGTGTGGATCTGCTCTTTGTCGATGGAGAGGATTATGGACCGACCGTAGACGACATGTTGCTGGGCGCAAAGCGCTATGCGGAGACGCTCGGCGACGACGACCGGCCGATCTATGGGCTTCTGCTCGATATGGTGGGTGACGCCGATCCGAGTTTCCCGGTCGAGGGTATCTCCGCTCAGGCGGCCAACGTCATCGTGCAGAAAGTATGGCGCTCAGCCGAGCGTCTTGGCTATCGCGCCTACTTTCCAACTGCCGTTGGCCGTGACCTGACGGATGACCATGTGCCGCTCATTCAGGCCGGGATTCCTACGGCGAACCTGATTGACTTCACCTACGGCCCTGAAAACGCGTACTGGCACTCTCTGGAGGACCGCGTCGAGCATGTCAGCGCAGGAACACTCGGGATGGTCGGCGCCGTCGTCACAGAGTTGATCTTCTCAGGGGGCTGAGGAGGTGTGGTTCCTCGCCCTGCCCTTGGCGACTCACTTGGCGAACATGCCGCCGAGCGTCAGATTCGCCCGCTGAGGGGCCTCGGTATCGCTGAGGCGCCGTTCCGCGTCGGGTTCGACTCGATGCAAGCTTCTGAGGAGTAGCTTCGTGAGTGAGAGTCAGGTGCGTGTCGCCGTAGTTCAGGCCCCGGCCACCCCGTTCGATTCTCCAGCCGCCGTGGACAACGTCTGTGCGATGACGGCCCAGGCCGCTGCGGACGGTGCGAAGTTGATTCTTTTTCCCGAGGCGTACGTTGGCGGCTACCCGTGGGGACTCGCCTTTGGTACAGCAGTTGGGGGTCGCTCAGAGGCCGGCCGCCGTACGTTCGAGCGCTACTGGTCGTCGTCTATTCAGGTGCCCGGCCCCGAAACCAAGGCGATGGGGGAGGCGGCTCGGGCTGCTTCGGCCTATCTCGCCGTGGGCGTTATCGAACGGGATAGCACCTACAGCGGGGGCACACTCTTCTGCACGCTTCTGTACTTTGGGCCGGACGGTGAGCTGCTGGGCAAGCATCGGAAGCTGAAGCCGACAGCCGCTGAGCGACTGATCTGGGGTGAGGGGGACGGAAGTACGCTGACGACCGTCAAGACTCCGTTCGGGATCGTTGGCGGCCTTATTTGCTGGGAGAATTACATGCCTCTCGCTCGCACCGCGATGTACGGGAAGGGCGTGAAGATCTACCTTGCACCGACCGCCGATGCCCGGGACCGGTGGCAGTCGACGCTGCAGCATATCGCGCTGGAAGGCCGTTGTTTCGTGCTTGGGTGCAATCAGTACGTGCACCGGGACATGTACCCCTCCGACCTCGAGATTGCCGACGAGTTGCAGGCGTGGCCTGAGACCTTGTCGGCCGGCGGGTCCGCGATCTATGGGCCACTCGGTGAGCAGCTTGCAGCACCGTTGTGGAACGAGGCAGGCATTCTGTTTGCGGACCTCGACCTCACCGCGCTCGCGAGAAGCGCTTTCGACTTTGATGTGGTGGGGCACTACGCACGACCCGATGTATTCAAGCTCATCGTCGACGAGACTCCACACCCCCCCGTATGCTAGATGGCCGCTACCACTCGATCGACCCCTGCTTGGTCGTGTCGATTTCCTTGCCGTCGCCGTCTCCCAGGAGCACTTGTTCGATTTGCTCGTAGAGGAAGGCGCGTGACTTCGGGTCCCTTGGATCCAGCCCGTAGTGGTTGATGAGGCTTGTCTGGTGCTGCAGCCACTCTTTCCAGCAGTCGCCACAGATCTGGCCCTGAATTCGCTCGCCCAGTTCGGTCCGGAACGGTGCCTTCGCGAGCCTCGTGGCGTTCTCTCCGCAGCGGCGGCATATAATGGTCTCAGCGCTCATGGGTCTCGGTTTCTGGCAAGTAGGTTGTCACGCGGCCACGGTTACCCAGTGGTACCCGGTGGGGTCCATCCCTGTGGACGCTTGCGGGCAGGATGATTATTTTATCAGGCTACAACGGTAATCGTGGTCATGTGAGGCGTATGATGGCGTTGCAGAAGAAGCAGCTTGAACACTTGGAGAAGCGTTTGCTCGATGAGCGGGCGCGTGCGTTGAAGGCCCTCGGTCTGTTTGCCAAGACCGGCGATCGCGACTCAAGCGACTCCGATTTCTCTTCGTATACCGATCACATGGCAGATCAGGGTACGGAGGCGCAGGAGCGAGAGAAGGCCGCGGCTTTCGCGACCAAAGAGGGACGGTATCTGCACCGCCTAGAGGGAGCGCTACGTCGACTGTACGCCGATCCGAAGACCTTCGGGACATGTCATACCTGCTCGTCCGACGTCGGCTTCGAACGCCTCGATGCTCTGCCTCACGCCCGGTATTGCATCGAATGCAAGCGGAAGGAAGAGTCGGCGCCCTGACGCCTGGAGCTGCGCTGCGGTTCATATTTTCGACGTAATCGCCAGGATCCTCTCGCCGGCTACGTCCGCTTTCCAGTTCCGAACCCCGTCAATCTGAAGCAGTTCGTCACGGTTTTTTGGCGCGGCACGCGCAATCGAAATGAGTACAGCGTTGGACAGCACCGTGCCCCGTGGCAGACCCACCTCTTCTGCTGCGGCATTTCGGCCCCCCTTGAGCTTGTCGACCAGTTCCTCCAGCTCCGGAGGCGGACGACCCGGTCCACGCCGAATTCCCTTGGGGTAGGGCATCAGTTCGTCGTCCGCCATGTCCTTTACGGCTCGAAGCCTGCCCAGGAGATTCTTTCCTTCATCCCGCGCTAGCCCCCGCGGGAAACCCTTGATTTCCATGAGATCCTCTACCCGCTTCGGATCCAGGGCCACCGCCTCTACCAATGGAGGATCCCCGATGACCCGAAACGTTGCGCGGTCGCGTACGCGAGCGATCTCGTCTCGCCATACGAGGGCTTCACGCAATGCGGTGGTCTGTCTCGGGGAAAGATCTCGGGCACCCTTCACGCGGGTCACCGGGTCGACGGGCTCTGGCGCTTCCGATCTCTCATCGGCAACGGTTTCCAGGGCGAGCCACTCTTCTTCTGCCCAGCTGGTGCGTCCCAGCGCTTCAAGTTCTTCCGCGAGCATGTCGGTGAGTTGCTCTAGGTGGCGTGTGTCCGAGGCGGCGTAGTCGAGCATTCCCTCGGTGAGGGGACGTTCCGCCCAGTCCGCTCGTTGATACTTCTTTGACAGCTTCACCCCGAAACGTGCGTCCAGCAGTGCGGCCAAGCCCAGTCCATCTAGGCCGATCAGGGCCGCCTGAATCTGCGTGTCGACCAGGCTTCGCATCCGGATGCCAAGATCTCGGCTCAATAGTCGCAAATCGAAGTCTGCGCCGTGCATGATGACTTGCACGTCGGGTCGCTCCAGTGGCTCACGAATGAGTTCGGCCGGATCAAATGCAAGTGGGTCGACGACCCAGGTCCGGCCCGCAACCGTAATCTGAAGAAGGCAGAGACGGTCCGAGTATCGGTGGAATCCAGCTGCCTCGCAGTCGAGGGCAAAGCGCGCGGCACCGGCAAGGTCGGACGCCAGTTCATCAGCCTGATCAAGCGATCGAACGTGAATGTGACTCATCAACGGGGCCTCGGCACCCACGTCTGTTATGGACGGCAGTGCTCGGATGGGAAGCGTGTATGCGCGAAACAAGGAAATCGGAACTGGCCCGGTATGCCAGCCCCGAGGTGTTGCCCGCTCTGTAGCGGCAGGCGAGAATTGGGGTTCCTTCCGACGATCTCTTTTCCCAACTAGCGCATGCTTCGAACCAAGGTCGTCTGCACGCTGGGCCCCGCAACTTCGGAGCCGGACACCGTCCTCAAGATGGTGCGCGGTGGCATGAATCTGGCTCGGGTGAACATGTCCCATGGTAGCAGGGACGATCATCGGGCTTCCATTGCAGCGGTCCGCGCCGCTGCCGATACGGTGGGCCAGCCGGTGGCAGTGCTCGTGGATCTGTCCGGACCTAAGATCCGGGTCGGAGATTTGCCGGAGCCGATGGAGCTCGTGGTCGGAAGCAACGTTGTCATGGCCCCCAGCAGTGAGGCGGAGGGGACGGAAATTCCGATCACCTACGCGCCGCTCGCCGAGGAAATCACGGCCAACGACGTCGTCCTTCTGGACGACGGGCTACTGGAGCTGCGATGCACCGGGACGGACGGGAGCCGAACGCTCCTCGCGGTGGTGCGGGGGGGAATGCTGAAGAGTCGAAAAGGGATCAACCTTCCGACCGTGAATGTGAAGGCGCCGTCTCTTACGGAGAAGGATCTCTCCGATCTTGACTTCGCGCTCGAGGAGGGCGTGGAATATATCGGTTTGTCGTTCGTCCGGTGTCCCGAGGACGTCGTCGACCTGAAGGAGCGTGTGATGGGCCGGGCGCTGGTGGTCGCGAAAATCGAGAAGGTGCAGGCGCTCAAGGCGATCGAAGAAATTCTCGCAGTCACCGATGCCGTCATGGTAGCGCGCGGCGACTTGGGAGTTGAGCTGCCTTTCGAACGAGTCCCGCTCGCCCAGAAACGGATCATTCAGCTCGCCAACTACTATGGCCGGCCTGTCATTACCGCGACTCAGATGCTGGAGTCGATGATCGAGAACGCTCGGCCCACGCGTGCGGAAGCTTCCGACGTTGCGAATGCGATTCTCGACGGGTCTGACGCCGTCATGCTGTCAGGTGAGACTGCAGTGGGGAAGTATCCGCTGGAGGCGCTCGGCGCACTGGTGTCGATCGGCGAGGAAATCGAACGCAGTGGCTTCCTCGAACGCGGGCCCAGCTACCTCACGCGGCCGGGGCTGCGCACTAGGGGAGGCGCCTCTCCTAGGGAGCACGCGGTGGCCGCGGTGTCGGTCGACGCCGCTCGCCAGATCGGAGCGCCCGCCATTGTTGTAATCACCCGTTCTGGGTTCTCTGGTCGGCTGGTTTCGTCCTATCGACCAGCCGTGCCTGTTTTCGCGGTCACGACGGAGCCCGCAACCTATCGACAGCTCGCAGCCGTCTGGGGTGTCCGACCCGTTCTGGCTGATGCCACAGAGGTCTCTTACGCGGCTCTGTCAGAGTTCGGCAAGAAAGCCGTCGTCGATGCGGGCGTCGGAGAGAACGGAGCCTCGATTGCGATCACGGCCGGCTTTCCATTCCATGAATCGGGCTCGACGAACAACATGCGCCTCGACCGACTCTAGTGAAGCTCACGTTCCTTGGCACAGGCACCTCGTTCGGGGTTCCGGTAGTCGGTTGCGATTGTGCCGCCTGTACTTCGGCCGACCCTAGGGATCGTCGAACCCGCCACGGGGCGCTTCTGGATACGGGGCAAGGACGACTTCTGGTCGATACTCCCCCGGAGTTGCGACTCCAGCTACTCGATGCTGGAGTCGACTCGGTCGACGCGGTGTGGTTCACTCACAATCACGCCGACCACGTACATGGGATCGATGATCTGCGTGTCTTCACCGTCCGGAATGGGGATATGCCAGCATACATTCCCAACGAGTACGTGGGGCCGATGCGTGAGCAGTTCCGATACATATTCGACGATGCTGTTCAGCCGCCACAGGATAGCTCGAAGCCGAGGCTGAAGGTGGAGCCGTACGACGCTGGAGAAACCGTCTCCATCGTGGGCAGGGACTTCACCGCGGTCGATGTTCCGCACGGAGACGTGACGGTTTACGGGTTCCGAGTTGGTTCACTGGGGTATGTGACAGACGGTAAGATGCTCCCTTCTGCGACGGTCGCTGCGCTGAAGGGCGTGAGTGTCCTGGTTCTGAACGCGCTCTGGTTCGAAAAGACCCACGCGTCGCACTTCAATATCGAAGAAGCGATCGAGGCTGCCCGTGAGGTCGGGGCGCGAAGGACCTACCTCACGCATCTGACGCATCGGGTTACACATGCTGAACTCGAAGCGCGGCTGCCGACTGACGTCACTGCGGCCTACGACGGACTCACCGTGGAGATGGATTGATGGACGGTCTGCGTTTTGATTTTGGAAATCTGATGGAAGAGCGCGTCGAGAATGGCGTCGCGAGCGAGCGCCTCGAAACGGACTTAGTGGTTCGCTTTCGCGAAGCTCACGAGGTTGTCGAAGCCCGTCGTGCGACGGGGGATATGGATTTCCTGGACCTTCCCTACGCGACGGAAACCGTCGATCAGGTAGTCGAGATCGCCGACGGCTATGCACAGTGGTTCGAAGATGTCGTAGTCCTCGGCATTGGCGGGAGCGGACTCGGAGCTGCGGCGCTCAAAGAAGCTCTGCTGGGACCGTTCTGGAACTCGCGGGATGACGAAGGCCGGGATCACTTCCCACGCCTTCATATCGTAGACAACCCAGACCCGTTCACCTACAGTGCCCTGCTGAGTCAGCTCGACCCTGCGCGCACCATGTTCAACGTGGTGAGCAAGTCCGGATCGACCGCAGAGACGATGGCACAGTATCTCGTTGCCCGAGAGTGGGTCGAATCAGGTGTCGATCCAGACAAGGCGAGAGGGCACTTTCTCTTCACGACGGACCCCGAGCACGGCGCACTCCGTCAGATCGGTGAGGCCGAGGAGATTCCGATGCTCCCCGTACCCTCGAACGTGGGGGGCCGGTTCTCTGTGCTGTCCCCCGTCGGTCTTCTCCCGGCTGCGGCGTGCGGCATCGATCCGCGAGCGCTTCTCCAAGGCGCTGCGGAGATGGAGCAACGTTGTGCGACCAGCGTCCTGTCGGAAAATCCTGCTGGTCTGCTCGCCGTGTTGCTGCATCAGGCTGATACCGAGCAAGGCCGTCCGATTCACGTGCTCATGCCGTACGCTGATCGCCTTGCTCCAGTCGCGCGCTGGTTTCAGCAGCTTTGGGCAGAAAGTCTCGGAAAAGCTGTGACAATGTCCGGCGAATCTCGGAACACGGGACCAACTCCGGTGGCCGCGCTCGGCGCCACAGATCAGCATTCGATGCTCCAACTGCTTATGGAGGGCCCTCACGACAAAGTGGTCGTCTTCGTCTGCGTCGATGACGTCGGCGTTGATATGCCGATTCCTGAGCGCCATCCCGGCATCAGTGCTCTCTCTTATCTAGGCGGCCATTCACTCGGCGAGCTTCTGAGTGTCGAGCACGCGGCGACCGCTGAAGCACTACGCCGAGCGGGACGACCGAATGCAACGTTCACGGTGCCCAGGGTCGACGCCCAGAGCGTCGGTGAGCTCCTGATGCTTCTTCAGCTGGCAACGGTCTATGCGGGGGCCTTGTACGGGGTCGATCCAATGGATCAACCCGGCGTTGAGCTTGGAAAGCGGCTCACGTACGGATTGATGGGGGGGGCAGGTGCGGACCGACCTGAGCTTGAGGAATCCGACTCCCGCTGGGTGCGGTAGCGGGTGCCATGCGCTCTCCCGTCGGTTACTTTGAAGGTCCTGGCCTTGCCGGGTGAATCACGGACCGATCGGAGATCATCATGAGAGACCACGACGACGTTCCTACCATTGTCATCGAACGCGGAAGCGGCGGTGGGGTCGGGTCGTTCTTGCTTGGCGCCATCGTCGGTGCTGGGATCGCACTGCTCTTCGCCCCGAAGTCCGGGGAGGAGACTCAGCAAGAACTCAAGGAACAGGCACGTAAGCTGCGAGTGGTCGCTGAAGGGCGAGTCAAAGAAGCGCAACGTCAACTGGAAGAGCGCCTCGACGAAGCGAGAGATGGCGTTACCGCTCGGGTCGACGAAGTCCGTGACGCAGTCACGGCCGGCCGTGATGCCGCAGTCGATGCTCGAGTAGACCTTGAGGACAAGCTGGAACGCTCGAAGGCTGCGTACCGCGCGGGCCTAGGCGCTGCGCGAGAAACTGTGACGGCAGCGGCTGAAGAGTCCGACGACTGATTCACTGAGCGCTGGCCCTATCAACGCGCGGTGAAGCTTCACCATTCTGGATGCTCCTCTACCGGCACATGCAGACTCGCACGGTTGGCATCGGCTCGGGTTGCGATTGCGGCGATGTTCGCAGCGGTCAGCCACGAACCCTCGAAACGGGTTCTCCGGGTGCACCACCGAGACGGCGAATTATTCTTCGATGCTCGGGAATCTGGCGCCCGGCGCTGTCCTTGTTTTCTGGATCTATTACCAATCAGTGGTGTTTATCCTGAGCAGTGAAGTCGCGCAGGTGTCAACGATGCTAAAAGCGAGTCGAGTAAGGGTTGTGATGTTCGAGGACGACGCATGAGGCTAGAGAAATGAGCGGCCCGGAATCGCGAAAGATCGTCGCCCGAAATCGTAAGGCGCGTCACGAATACGAAATCCTCGAGACCTACGAAGCCGGCATGGAACTCAAGGGTCCGGAAGTGAAGTCGCTCCGCTCTGGCGGTGTCGCGTTTCAGGATGCCTTCGCACGTGTCGACAGTGGAGAGGTGTGGCTCCATAGCCTGCACATCAGCCCCTATGAGCAGGCCAACCGAAACAACGTCGATCCGGTGCGACCTCGACGACTCCTCCTTAACCGGCAAGAGATCAGACAGATGATCATCAAGACGGAGGAGAAGGGGCTCACCGTTGTGCCACTCGAGATCTACTTCTCTCGAGGTTACGCGAAGATTTCTCTCGGGGTCGCTCGCGGAAAGAACCTGTACGACAAGCGCGAGACGCTGAAGCGGCGACAGCAGGATCGAGAGGCCCAGCGCGCGATTAGCGCTCAGTGAGTGGCGCGATGCGTTGGGCTGTAGTCCTCGTTACGACTGCAGCGCTATCACAAGTGTCGGGACTCGCTGCGCAAGCTCGGCCCAGCCTCGTGGTGGAACGTGGTGACGGGTCCTCCGAGACTGTCACGGTTCAGCTCGATCGGGGTTATGCGGCGGTTCGACTTTCTCTCCTCGAGGAACTCGGATGGACGGTAGCCGAAGAGGAAGGCGAGATCGTTCTCTCGGCGGTCAACGAGATTGCTGTCTCCATGAGGGTCGGTTCGCCGTTCTTCCGGTGGGACGGTGTGGTTCTTCAGATGGCCAACGCCCCCTACCGGGCCGGCCCCCAAGCCTACGTGCCGTTGCAGTTTCTCACGGATTTCCTGCCGCGCCGCCTGCCGGGGCTCTATGACTATACGGGCGAGCGTTCGCTCCTCCGCGCTGGCGAACTCTCATTGCTGGGAGATCCGATCCCAGGGGTGATTCAAGTCACCCCTGACGTAGAGCGGGCTGTAATCGCGGCCGAAACGTCGTCGAACAATGCCGAAGTGGGAGTGGCTGCAACCACGGTCGCGGGTGCAGCGGTCGCCGAGTCGGAGGCCGAGGTCTCGATGCCGGAGGACAACCCTCCGGAGATGAACCGTCCCGAGGCTGTGCTAAATGCTGGCCCGTCTGCGTACGATGGTACACGGGTGGTGGTCATCGATGCTGGGCATGGCGGAGCAGACCCTGGCGCCCTTGGACTTGGTGACGTTAGGGAAAAGAACGTTGCGCTTGGCGTCGCATTACTTCTCGCGGAGCGTCTTCGAGCTGAGCCCGATCTTGAAGTGGTGATGATCCGGGACGACGATACCTTCGTCGATATCTGGGATCGCGGGCAGATCGCCACCGAAGCGAAGGGCGAACGCCCCGGAATTTTCGTGTCGGTCCACGCGAACTCGTTTCCCGCGCGGCGGGAAGCCCGTGGTTTTGAGACCTACTTTCTCTCCGATGCTCGCACGGAACACGAACGACGAGTCTCTGCTATTGAGAACGCGCCCCTGAGCATGAACCAGGGGAATGGGGACGAGGAACAGCTCGCAGATATCGATTTCATCCTCCGTGATCTCAAGAACTATGATCACGCCCACTGGTCTGAGAGTCTCGCTACCCTCGTCCAGGAGGAACTGAACGACTTTCATCCCGGGCCCAATCGTGGTGTGAAGCAGGGTGTGCTCGCCGTTCTGACCAATGCGTTGATGCCGGCGATCCTCGTCGAGCTGGGGTACCTCTCGAACGCGGCCGAAGCTCGCCTGTTGGCTGAAGAGGACTTCCACTCGGATTCTGCTCGTGCGATCGGAGATGCCGTCCTCCGCTTCTTCGAACGTTACCCGCCCGGCACCGGGAGCGCGCCGGAGGCCCCATGAAGTTCGCCGGCGCCCTGGTCGCCGGCGGCGGAAGGTTGCCCGAGACCACTTCGGGGCAGAGTACCTCGCACGGGGCCTGTTCCTTGCTTATGTCGATGGATCTCCCGGTGAGCCATGGGTGCCGAAATCGCTCCTTGATGCGCTTGAGGTTTCGAAGGAGGAGGGTGATCGAGCCTGGTTGAGGAGACGTCTGGAGGGACACCGCGCGAGTCCTTACGTTCTTGCCGCGCACGGCGGGACCTCCGCCGGCTTCGAAGAACTGGAAGAGGAGCTTGAGTTGCGGATCAAGGAGCTGACGAACGAGTGAAACTCGAGACCCATGCCTTCGGCGTGGAATTTCAGAATCCGGTCCTTCTCGCCGCGGGTACCTGTGGCTTTGGCATGGAGCTCGCGGAGGTCCTCGACCTGGAAGCCCTCGGTGGGTTCGTTACCAAATCGGTTACGGTTGAGCCCAGAAGTGGGAATCCAGCACCGCGCGTCACGGAGTTCGCCGCGGGCATGCTCAATTCGGTGGGTCTGGCGAACCCGGGGCTCGAAGGCGTCCGTCGGGAGAAACTGCCCTGGATTGCAAAAAATGTGCAGAAGGCTCGAGTCTTTGTGAGTGTGGCGGGACATACTGCTGAAGAGTTCTACACACTCATCGAGGGCTTCGACTCGGAGGATGGGTTCGTCGGGTTCGAGGTCAACCTGTCCTGCCCGAATGACGCGAAACGGGGCGGACCTCCCTTCGCGCTAGACCCGGACGCGGTCGCGGAAATCCTGTCTGGGTGTCGGGCTCGCACGGAACGGCCGATCCTCGCCAAGCTGGCGCCCAACGATCCTGCACTGTCACGAACCATTCGCAGAGCGGCCGAGGCCGGAGCGGATGGGTTGACTCTAGTGAACACCTTGCCGGGCCTGCTTCTCCATTCGGGCTCTGGCAAACCTGAACTGGGAGCGGGGCAGGGAGGAATGAGCGGTCCGGCGCTGCGACCTGCCGGTCTTCGGGCTGTGCGTGAAGCTCGGGGCGCCACGGATCTCCCACTCGTGGGCGTCGGTGGCGTTCTTTCGCCGGACGACGCCGTGGCCTACGCCCGGGCGGGTGCCCAACTCATCCAGATGGGCACCGCTACCTTCGCGGAGCCCGGCGCCGGGCCGAAGCTGGCCAGGGGGCTGTCACGCTGGGGGCGACGGCACGGAGTCGGTGCCTGGGAAGACCTGATTCAAAGAACAGAGAAGAATTGATATGAGCCGCGTCATCGTCCCCCTCGATGTGTCTTCCAAGCAGGCCGCGATGTCTCTCGTCGACCGACTCGGAGACCAGGCCGATTTCTACAAGGTTGGTTTCGAACTCTACACGCGCAGCGGCCCTGATGTCGTGCGCGATCTGGTCGAGAGAGGGAAACAGGTCTTTCTCGACATCAAGCTGCACGACATCCCCAATACCGTCGGTCGTGCCGTTGCTGTGGCTTCCGAGCTGGGCGTGGACCTTCTGACTGTTCACGTTTCAGGAGGCCCATCCATGATGGAGGCGGCCGCGAAGGCTCGTGGGGGAGACTTGAAACTGCTCGGTGTCACCGTGCTGACGTCTCTGAGCCCGGATGAGATGAGCACCGTATGGGCCCGAGAGATCCGGTCGGTTCGGGAGGAAGTAGGACGACTAGCCGTGCTCGCGTGTGACACGGGGATGAACGGCGTGGTCGCTTCGGCCCTCGAGGCGTCCTGGATACGCAGACACCTCGGTGAGGACTTCCTGATCGTGACGCCCGGGATTCGTCCTGCCGGGAGCGATGCAGGCGACCAGAACCGGATCGCCACCCCTGCGGATGCGTTGGCAGCGGGCGCAGACTACCTGGTGATCGGTCGCCCCATTACCCAAGCCACTGACCCTGCGGCTGCGCTCGCTGCGGTCCTGCGAGAGATCGACCAAGCCAGACTGGCCTCCTGAGGCCTTCGCCGGCGAGATTTCGCCGTGTGAATCGTACCCACTCTTTTCAGACGTTTTCGAATGCCACTCAAGGTCCACAACACCGCGACTCGCTCCCTTGATGCGTTTGTCCCGCTCCAGGAAGGACGAGCGCACGTCTACGCGTGTGGCCCCACGATTTACAATCACGCACACATCGGAAATTTCCGGACGTTTTTGTTTTTTGACCTCGTCCATCGACATCTGGAGTGGAGCGGGTTGGACGTCCGGTTCGTAATGAACCTCACCGATGTAGACGACAAGGTCATTGCGGCGGCCAGGAGCGCCGGCACCTCCATTACCGAGCATACCGCCCCTTTCGGCGAGACATTTCTCGCTGATTGCAAGACGCTGGGGGTTCGTCCGGTCGACAGCTACCCGAGGGCGACCAGCTATATCGAGGCGATGGTCGACTTCATTTCGATTCTGATTGAGCGCGGCCATGCGTACGCCGCAGAGGATGGTGCTGTTTACTACTCGATCTCGAGTTTCCCCGAGTACGGGAAGCTGAAGGGTATCGATACCTCGACCCTTATTGTGGGCGCGCGAGTCGAGCACGACGAGTATGAGAAGGAAGACGCGCGGGACTTTGCGCTGTGGAAGGCGGCGACGGAAGACGACGAACAGGTCGGAGCCGCGTGGGATTCGCCCTGGGGCCGCGGCCGACCCGGATGGCACCTCGAATGCTCGGTCATGAGCACCGCGGAGTTGGGCGAGACCCTGGATATGCATCTCGGGGGCGAGGACCTCGTCTTTCCTCACCACGAGAACGAGATCGCACAGTCCGAAGGGGCAACGGGAAAGCCATTTGTGCGGTACTGGCTCCACGTGAAGCATCTATTCGTCGAAGGCAAGAAAATGTCCAAGTCGCTCGGCAACTTCATTCGGGTGCGGGAGCTACTTGAGGAAGGGCATGATCCTGCGGCCATTCGCCACCTGCTGATTTCATCGCATTACCGAGGCGACCTCAACTTTACACGCCAGGGTCTGGATGCCTCAGGCGCTGCTGTCCAGCGGCTGCTCGACTTCGAGGCGCGGCTCGAGGCGGCGCCTGTGGACGATGGGGCGGGCTCGTCCCGGCTGCCCGAATTGTCAGATCAGGCCGTCGCCACGTTCCGCACCGCCATGGATAATGATTTCAACTCGGCAGAGGGACTCGCTGCGGTCTTTGTCTTTGTGGGAGAGGTCAACACGGTTCTTGAGGCGCAACCAACCGTTTCGGAATCCGATCGCACGGCAGCCATGGACGCCCTTCGCTCTATGGATCAGGTGCTCGGGCTGCTGGAGGTAGCGCGGACATCGCGGTCCGTCGACGATGATCTCGCGGGCTGGGTCGAGCAGAAGGTTCAGGATCGCTCGCACGCACGTGCGTGCAAGGACTTCGCTGCCGCCGATGCGATCCGAGGCGAACTCGCCGCGCGAGGCATCGTCCTTGAGGATGGGGCGGGGGGAACCCGGTGGAAGGTGGTCAATTAGCTGCGGGCCCGTCACTTAATCGGAGATATCCTGCGTTGACCGGGCGATTGGCCGCGTTAGCTTTTTCGGTCTTAGTGCTGGCGTAGCTCAACTGGTAGAGCAGCTGATTTGTAATCAGCAGGTTGGGGGTTCGAGTCCCTTCGCCAGCTTCCGAAGTCTCCTAGAGTGCGAAGAGCCGACAGAGCCACAATAACCTGGATCGAGAGACTGAGTATTTCCCTGTTTTACGGACTTTTCTGCCCTTTACGCTCCTATGGGGGCCGGTTACCTTTTTAAGCTCGATCGTAAAACAGCCGCCTCAGTATCTTGGGGGCGGCTCTTTTCCACGTAACAGGTTCGCGGAAAGGTCGAACGAGTGTCCCGGCCGGACGGCTTCGGGGACGGAATATGGTGGGGTACCGAAGCGGTCAAACGGGGCAGACTGTAAATCTGCTGGCTTAGCCTTCGGAGGTTCGAATCCTCCCCCCACCATTGGGTGTAGTTGGCTTAGTAAAAGAATGAGTTCCAGGCGGGAGTAGCTCAGTTGGCTAGAGCATCAGCCTTCCAAGCTGAGGGTCGCGGGTTCGAGTCCCGTCTCCCGCTCTGCAGGACCGGCGAAAGCCGGTGAGCGCGCTCTGATAGCTCAGGGGTAGAGCGCGTCCTTGGTAAGGACGAGGTCGCGGGTTCAAATCCCGCTCAGAGCTTGCAGTCAAGATTACGAACAGCATCACGGGATTCGAGAGGACGAGCGATGGGCAAGGAAAAGTTCGAGCGGTCTAAGCCGCATGTGAACGTGGGAACGATTGGCCACGTAGATCACGGTAAGACGACGCTGACAGCGGCGATCACGTTGACGCAGGCCAACAAGTTTGGCGGCGACGCAGTGGCGTTCGAGAACATTGATAAGGCACCCGAAGAGCGCGAGCGTGGGATCACGATCGCGACTGCCCACGTGGAGTATGAGACGGCAAACCGTCACTACGCACACGTGGACTGTCCCGGGCATGCCGACTACGTGAAGAACATGATCACGGGCGCGGCGCAGATGGACGGCGGGATTCTGGTGGTAAGTGCGGCGGACGGCCCGATGCCTCAGACGCGCGAGCACATTCTGCTTGCCCGTCAGGTGAACGTGCCGTTCATGGTCGTGTTCATGAACAAAGTGGATATGGTCGACGACGAAGAGCTACTTGAGCTGGTGGAACTCGAGGTACGCGAGCTGCTGAGCGAGTACGATTTCCCGGGCGACGACATTCCTGTGATCCAGGGTTCGGCGCTGAAGGCTCTTGAGGCTGGTGGTGAGGGTCCGGATGCGGATTGCATTCAGGAGTTGATGGATGCGATCGACACGTACATTCCGCAGCCGGAGCGGGATATCGACAAGCCGTTCCTGATGCCGGTAGAGGACGTGTTTAGCATCACGGGCCGCGGCACGGTAGCGACGGGTCGTATCGAGCGTGGGATCGTGAAGCAGGGTGAAGAGGTCGAGATCATCGGCATGGGCGAAGACCGCACCACGGTGGTGACGGGTGTGGAGATGTTCCGAAAGCTTCTGGACGAAGGCCGAGCAGGCGACAACGCGGGCCTTCTGCTGCGTGGTATCGGCAAAGAAGAGGTCCAGCGCGGCCAGGTTTTGGCGAAGAAGGGCTCGATCACGCCTCACACGAAGTTCATGGCTGAGGTTTACGTTCTGACGAAAGAAGAGGGTGGGCGTCACACGCCGTTCTTTAACGGTTATCGTCCGCAGTTCTATTTTCGCACGACGGATGTGACGGGAGCAGCACAGTTGCCTGAGGGCGTCGAGATGGTGATGCCGGGCGACAACGTGCAGATGGAAGTGGAGTTGATCACGCCGATCGCGATGGATCCCGAGCTTCGGTTCGCGATCCGCGAGGGTGGACGCACGGTCGGCGCCGGTGTTGTAACTGAAATCCTTGAGTAGTTGAGATCCGGGATCAGCACATTTAGTGCGGCTTCTCGGGCATCGCGCCCGATCTGCACGACAGGAGTAGAGAATGGCCCGCGATAAGATGATCCTCGCCTGTTCGGACTGCCAGGAGAGGAACTACCACCAGACGAAGAACAAGAGGCTGCACCCGGAACGCGTGGAGCACCGCAAGTATTGCCCGCGCTGCCGTACGCATAAGCAACACAAGGAAACGAAGTAGTGTCGGCTGTCGAGAAGATCAGGGAGACCCGCACCTTCGTCGGGGAGTGCTGGGTTGAACTGCAGAAGGTTACCTGGCCGGATTTCGATCAACTCCGGTCTGCAACGCTGGTTGTGCTGGCGTTTACAGTTGCGGTGTCCGGTGTCATCTGGCTGATGGATAAGGCCGCCAGCTGGGTCCTCAACGGCGTCATGCGCCTCTTCGGAGCCTAGAGAGAGATCATGTCCGATGCCCGTTGGTACGCTGTCCAGTCCTATTCCGGACACGAGAACAAGGTCCAGAGGCAGGTTCAACTCCGGATCGACGAGGACCCCGGGTACGAGGGTGAAGATGAATTGCTGGACGTTCTGGTCCCGACACAGGAAGTGCTTGAGATCCGGAACGGAAAGCGGGTGACCGTCACGCGGCGGCTCTACCCGGGATATGTGCTGGTCCACATGAAGCTGAATGAACGGACCTCCCACGCGATCAACAACATTCAGGGCGTGATCAAATTTGTTGGCTCGGGCAAGTCTCCTCAGCCCCTGCGCGATGAAGAGATCAACAAAATTCTCGGCGTCGAAATCGAGTCCGAGAGCAAGACACAGGAGGAGATCCCCTTCCACATCGATCAGGTCGTTGAAGTTACCAAGGGCCCGTTCACGGAGTTCAGCGGAACGGTGCAGGCGGTCTACCCAGACAAGGGCAAGGTCAAAGTGGAAGTGTCGCTCTTCGGTCGGCCGACTTCCGTCGAGCTCGACTACACGGATTTGAAGGGATACTAGGGCAGAGTTATGGCCAAGAAAGTCATCGGTTTCATCAAGCTCCATGTGCCCGGTGGGCAGGCGAATCCGGCACCCCCGGTGGGTCCGGCGCTCGGTCAGCACGGCGTCAACATCATGGAGTTCTGTAAGCAGTTCAACGCGAAGACTTCGGACAAGCAGGGTCTGACGATCCCGGTTGAAATCACGGTCTACGCAGATCGCTCTTTCACGTTCATCACCAAGACGCCTCCGGCTGCGGTGTTGATCAAGAAAGCGATCAATCTTGGGAAGGGTTCTAGTGAACCCAACCGGGAAAAGGTCGGCACGATTACGCGCGCGCAGCTCGCGGAAATCGCCGAAACCAAGATGGAAGATCTCAACGCGAACCACCTAGACGCTGCAGTAGAGATGATTGCTGGAACTGCGCGTTCGATGGGTGTCGTCGTAGAGGGATAGCACCTGGGGTCGAATGACCCCGCCCGCCGTACCACCGACTGAGAGCCGTCAGCGGTGGGAGGGTAAACCAACCGGCTCGATAAGACAGGATGCCAAAGACAGGAAAGCGCTACGCATCGGCCAGTTCGGCCGTCCCAAGTGGTGCAAAATTGGCTCCGGACGATGCGGTGAAGCTTGTTAAAGAGCTCGCCTCGGCGAAATTCGATGAATCTGTCGATATTTCAGTTCGTCTCGGAGTCGATCCCCGCAAGGCGGATCAGCTGGTTCGGGGCACCGTAGTCCTCCCTCACGGAACGGGTAAGTCCGTTCGTGTTCTGGTCATTGCCCAGGGTGAGAAGGAAGCGGAAGCCAAGGAGGCCGGAGCTGATTTCGTCGGGGTCGAGTTCGTAGAGAAGATTCAGGAAGGGTGGCTGGACTTCGACGTCTGTGTCGCCACGCCCGATCTCATGGGTAAGGTGGGACCGCTCGGTCGCATGCTGGGCCCACGCGGATTGATGCCTACACCTAAGGCCGGGACCGTGACGTTCGACGTCGCCCGGGCCGTGTCGGAGATCAAGGCTGGTAAGATCGAATTCCGTGTCGACAAGATGGGGAATGTGCATGCACCCGTCGGGAAGGCCTCCTTCTCGGAGGACCAGTTGAGCGATAATCTTGGCGCATTCATGGATCAGATCGTGAGGGCCAGGCCGTCGGCTGCGAAGGGTACGTACCTGAAGAGTGTGACGGTCTCGAGCACCATGGGCCCGGGTGTTTCAATTGACCCGAATCTGTACAGGAGGGGCTAGTGGATCGCTCACGCAAAGAGGCCATGCTCGCCGCCGTCCAGGAGCGTATCGATCGTGCTCCGGTTCTGTACTTGACGGACTTTACAGGTCTGAACGTCAAGGCGATGACCGAGCTGCGTACTTCGCTTCGAAAAAACGGTGCGGAGTACATGGTCGTGAAGAACCGGCTGGCCAAGCGAATCTTCGCGCAGTCGGAAACGCTGCCGGACATCAGCGAAAGCCTCGTCGGGCCGACCGGGTTCGTCTTTGGCTACGAGGATGCCGCGGCGACTGCTAAAGCGCTTAGCGACTTCGCGAAGGATCATGACGAGAAACCTGCCTTCAAGTTGGGCGTCATGGAGAACAAGATTCTCCAGCCCGAGCAGGTAGAAAAGATCGCAAAGCTTCCGCCCAGAGAGCAGTTGCTTTCCGAGCTGGCCGGGGCCCTCGAGGCACCGATGGCCATGCTCGCGACAGCACTCGAAGCGAAGCTGCAGGAGACGGCAGGTCTGCTCGATGCACTCAAGGAAGAGCGCATAGAGGCCGGTTGAAGCCCGCATTCCGGGCATGTAGGTGGGACGCGGGCGCGTCTCTGGTAATCACAGGGTCAACTCAATTGCCGTCATAGACTGGCAAGAATCAGGAGAACAGGAACAATGGCGAATCACGAAGAGCTGCTCGAAACCATCGGCGGCATGACCGTTCTCGAGCTCTCCGAGTTCGTTGACGCCTTCAAGGATAAGTTCAACGTCACAGCGATGGCGGCTCCGGTCGCGGTTGCTGGTGGAGCGGCTGGTGGTGAAGCTGCTGCTGAGGAGAAAGATGAATTCGACGTCGTCCTAGAGGGCATTGGCGACAAAAAGATCCAGGTCATCAAGGTGGTGCGTGAGCTCACCGGTCTGGGTCTCAAGGAGGCTAAGGAAGTTGTCGACAGCGCTCCGAGCACCGTGAAGGAAGCGGCTACGAAGGCCGAGGCCGAGGAGATGAAGGCCAAGCTCGAGGGCGTCGGCGCGGCCGTCGCACTCAAGTAGTAGAACCGGAGCGAGCCGCTTGGCGGCACACGCACTGGGCGCGGCCATCGGCCGCGTGACATTTCGGGTTTGTGCAGGTCCCGGCTACGGACGCCCTCTCTGGATGGGTATGTCCGTAGTCCGGGGTTTGTGCACTTATCCCGTATTGCACACCAAACACGCCACTCGTCCGAATTCTCGGGCGGGTTCGTAAGGAAGGGGGACGCACGTTGGAACTGCGCAAAGACAACCGACCGATCTTGAACTTCGCAAAGCTCAAGTCCGTCATGCCGATGCCCAATCTGCTCGATGTTCAGCTTCGGTCGTTCGAGAAGCTGGTTGAGCCTGATCTACAGGATCAGTGGGACTTCGGTCTTGATCGGGTGTTCGGCGAGATATTTCCGATTGAGGACGTCAACGAGCACTTCTTGCTCGAGTACGTCTCCTCAGGGTTGGGTGAGCCGAAGTATTCCGTAGAGGAATGCATTGAGCGGGACATGACGTATTCTGCTCCGCTCAAGGCGACGCTTCGACTTATCATCTTCGAGCAGCCGGAAGTAGAAGAGCCGGAACTCAAGAAGAAGAAGAAAAAGAAGAAAAAGTCGATCCCGGTCGAAGATCGGGTCGTCCAGGACATCATCGAGAAGGAAGTCTATCTCGGTGACCTGCCTCTTCTTACGGAGCTGGGCACCTTTGTCGTCAACGGTGCTGAGCGCGTCGTGGTGAGTCAGCTGCATCGCTCCCCGGGCGTGGTCTTTGAAGAGAACATTCATCCCAACGGGACGAAGCTTTACAGCTCGCGGATCATCCCCTTCCGTGGATCCTGGGTCGAGTTCACACTCGACATCAACGATGTGTGCTACGTGCACATTGACAAGAAGAAGAAGTTCCCGGCCACGGCCCTACTGCGTGCCCTGGGATACAGCAGCGACGCCGACATTTTCAACCTCTACTACAGAGTAGAGACGATTAAGCTCGGCAAGCTGACCGACGAGAAGAAAGTAGAGATTGAAGGCAAGGTGATCGCCGAGGAATTCGTCGATCCCGAGACCGGCGAGATCCTCATCGAAAACGGTGAGGAAATCGAAGAAGAGGTCATCGAGATTCTTGAGCGTTTGGGCGTGAAGAAACTCAAGATATACGTCAGTGATCGTGACGCGCTCCGCGGTGAGAGCCCCATGATCAAGAACACGATCAAGAAGGACCCGACCGATAACGAGGCGGAGGCGCTGCACGCCATCTACTCGCTGCTTCGTCCGGGCGATGCGCCGAACATCGAGACCGCCCGCGAGGCGCTCGAGCGCGTGTTTTTCAACCCGAAGCGTTACGATCTCGGCCGTGTCGGTCGTTACAAGATCAATCAGCGTTTGGGTCTCGACACACCGCGCAATCAGACCGTCCTGACCAAGACTGACTTCGTTCGAATCATTGGGAATCTGATCGAACTGAACGAGGGTCGCGGGTTCACAGACGACATCGACCATCTGGGCAACCGCCGGGTGCGCACGGTGGGTGAGTTGATCGCCAACCAGTTCAGCGTCGGCCTGAGCCGTATGGCGCGTTTGGTGAAGGAGCGCATGTCGATCAACAACGATCCTGAAAAGATCAATATCGACGACCTGGTCAACGCGCGGACGGTGTCCGCGGTGATCCAGGCGTTCTTCGGATCCAGTCAGCTCAGCCAGTTCATGGATCAGACCAATCCGTTGGCTGAGATGACGCACAAGCGTCGCCTCTCCGCCCTCGGACCGGGTGGCCTGACACGTGAGCGTGCCGGCTTCGAAGTCCGCGATGTGCACTATTCGCACTACGGCCGCATGTGTCCGATCGAGACGCCTGAGGGTCCGAACATCGGACTCATTACGTCCCTGACGACCCATGCGCGAATCAATGATCTCGGATTCGTTGAGACCCCGTACCGGAAGGTGAAGAAGGGCAAGGTCACGACCGAGATCGAGTGGCTTTCAGCGAACGAAGAAGAAGAGGCACATATTGCCCAGGCCAACGCCCCCGTCGACGACAAGGGCAACTTCGAGAACGAATACGTTCTATGTCGGGCACGTGGTGACTTCCCGCTCCTTAAGCCTGAAGCCATCGAATACATGGACGTCGCGCCCGCCCAGTTGGTCTCCGTGGCAGCGGCGTTGATTCCGTTCCTCGAGCACGATGACGCCAACCGCGCGCTCATGGGTTCGAACATGCAGCGCCAGGCCGTTCCTCTTCTGTATCCCGATGCTCCGCTGGTCGGTACGGGCCTTGAAGCAAAGGTCGCCTCCGATTCGGGTGCCGTGATTTCGGCACTCCGAGGGGGAACCGTGGCCCATGTGACTGCGGACGAGATCGTTGTCGATACTGGCACGGTCGTGCTTGACGGAAAAGAAGAACCGCTCGCGAAGTTGTCGCAGTACGATCGCTATCGTCTCCGAAAATACTGGAGGACAAACCAGAACACCGCGATCAATCAGCGCCCGTTGGTGAAGATAGGAGAGGATATCCAACCGGGTGACGTGATTGCCGACGGACCCAGCACAGACTCAGGAGAACTCGCGCTCGGTCGCAATCTGCTCGTCGCGTTTATGCCTTGGTATGGCTCGAATTTTGAGGATGCCATCGTCCTCAGTGAAAAACTCGTGAAGGAAGATGTCTTCACCTCGATCCACATTCAGGAGCTAGAACTCCATGTCCGCGACACCAAGCGTGGCATGGAGGAGATCACCCGAGAGATCCCGAACGTGGCGGAAGAGAGCCTCGCGGATCTGGACGAGCGCGGAATTATCCGCGTCGGAGCTCGGGTGAAGGCCGCTGACATCCTGGTGGGAAAAATCACGCCCAAGGGCGAGACGGAGCTTTCTCCGGAAGAGAAGCTCCTGACCGCGATCTTCGGTGAGAAGGCGAAAGACGTGAAGGACTCGTCGCTGCGCGTGCCTCCTGGCATGACAGGGACAATCATCGACGTGAAGATCTTCTCGCGACGGATCGACGATCCACTTCTCGAGAAGGAACACGGTGCTAAAATCGGTGACCTCCGCGCCCTCGAGCGTGAAGAGATTCAGCGGATCAACGCAGCGCGGGACGATGAACTGCGTGCATCGCTGGCCCGCCAGACAGTCGCCCTGATGTTGAAGAAGGGTACGGTCGAACCGATCATGGACGAGGGCACGAAGCTCTCCAAGGACGCCATCGGCGGCATCGTGTTCCGGAAGGTCGATCTCTCGACTTTCAAGGTCCAGAACAAGGCAGCGAGCGAACGGGTGCGTCGCGTCATCGACGAAGCCTCCGGGCGCGTGCTGCGGGTGAAGGAGAAGACTGAGGAGCAGATTGACAAGGTCTTCCAACCGGATGAACTGCCTCCGGGCGTCGTTCAGCTGGTGAAGGTCTACGTGGCCGAAAAGCGCAAAATCTCGGTCGGGGACAAGATGGCGGGACGCCACGGAAACAAGGGCATCATCGCCCGGATCGTGCCAGAAGAGGAGATGCCGTTCCTCCCCGATGGCACTCCCGTGGACATCGTTCTCAATCCGCTTGGCGTGCCGTCACGAATGAACGTCGGTCAAGTCTTGGAGACACACCTCGGGTGGGTCGGCCGGACCCTCGGTTTCGAGGCTAAGACTCCGGTCTTCCAAGGTGCAACGGAGAATGAGGTCGGCGCCCTGCTCAAGCTGGCTGGCCTTAAGTGGGTCGATCAGTCATTGGGTCTCAAGGCAAAATCGCCGACTGGACTCGGTGACATCGAGTCCATGACCCGCATCGCGAGTCAGCTTCCGGTAATCATGGCCGGGGGGGATGGCGATGAGAGCGGCGATAGCCGACACACCCACGGAATCGGCCAGTCGCTCGATGCCTACCTCGGTATCAAGCTCGCCAAGAAGGACGAGAAGTTCTTCGGGAAGCTCATCAAATTCGTACTCGACGCCGCAGAGGAACTTGCTGCGCGGTCTGATAAGAAAGTGAGCGACTTATTTCCGGCGATCCAAAAGCTGAAGGGTCGGGCCACGGTGAAGTCCGGCCTTGATGACGCGGTCGCTGAATTGCTAGAGCACGCTGAGATTTTCGCCAACGGAAAGATCTGGCTGAGGGATGGACGGAGTGGTCGACGCTTCGACTTCCCGGTCACAGTTGGTGCGATCTACATGCTCAAGCTGAGCCATCTCGTGGACGACAAGATCCACGCGCGGTCGATCGGGCCATACTCGCTCGTGACGCAGCAGCCGCTGGCTGGTAAGGCCCAGTTCGGTGGGCAGCGCTTTGGTGAGATGGAGGTGTGGGCACTTGAGGCATACGGTGCCGCGCACACACTCCAGGAGATTCTCACCGTGAAGTCGGACGACGTGCAGGGTCGCTCGAAGGTCTATGAGGCCATCGTGAAGGGTGACAACCTGCCGAAACCGGGCATTCCGGAGTCGTTCAACGTACTCGTGAAGGAACTACAGGCTCTCGGCCTGAGCGTAACGCTCGGGGAGGAAGAGTAAATGATCGATTTCCCCAGGACCGGCGAGCAGCGCACGTCGGACTTTGAATTCATTCAGGTGAAGCTTGCTTCACCCGATGAGATCCGCTCATGGTCCTTCGGCGAGGTAATCAAGCCGGAGACGATCAACTACCGTTCCTTCAAGCCGGAGCGGGATGGGCTCTTTTGTGAGCGTATCTTTGGGCCGGTGAAGGATTGGGAGTGCCACTGCGGAAAGTTCAAACGCATTCGCTTCCGCGGGCACGTCTGCGACCGGTGCGGCGTCGAAGTCACGCTGTCCAAGGTCCGCCGCGAACGCATGGGACACATTGAGCTGGCTGTGCCAGTTGCGCACATCTGGTTCTTCAAGACGCTCCCGAGTCAGTTGGGTTACCTGCTCGGCATGACACTGCGTGACCTCGAGAAGGTCATCTACTACGCAGCGTATGTCGTTACGAACCCCGGCAAACAGGAAGTCGAGTTCCAGCAGCTGCTGGATGAAGACGAGTTTTACGACCTGCGTGTGAAGGCCCGTGAAGAGGGTGATGAGCGGTTCAAGGCAGAGATCGGTGCCGAAGCCGCACGCACCCTCCTCCGGATGCTCGACGACCCGGATAAGAAGAAGATCAAGGATCGCAATGCGGATGGTCGCGGGCTCGACCGTCTTGCGGAGTGGCTCCGGCACGAGATCCTCCACGAGACCTCCCAGCACCGTAAGAAAAAGAAGTTAAAGAGGCTGAAGGTCGTGGATGCGCTCCGTACGTCGGGCGACACACCCGATAAGCGTAATAAGCCCGAGTGGATGATTCTGGATGTGGTTCCGGTCATTCCGCCGGATTTGCGTCCGCTAGTGCCGCTCGATGGTGGTCGTTTCGCGACGTCTGATCTGAACGATCTGTATCGTCGGGTCATCAACCGGAACAACCGCCTTAAGAAACTCATCGACATGCGCGCCCCGGAGGTCATTCTCCGCAACGAGAAGCGCATGTTGCAGGAGGCTGTTGACGCACTCTTCGACAACGGACGTCGGTCGAAGGCGATCCGTGGTCGAGGGAAACGCCCACTCAAGTCTCTCAGCGACATGCTGAAGGGCAAGCAGGGTCGTTTCCGGCAAAACCTGCTCGGAAAGCGTGTCGACTACTCCGGACGTTCGGTAATTGTCGTCGGCCCGGAACTAAAGCTGCATCAGTGCGGGTTGCCCAAGGCCATGGCGGTCGAACTGTTCAAGCCGTTCATCATCCATGAGCTTGAAAAGCGCGGTGAAGCCGAGACGGTGAAGCGCGCCAAAAAGATCGTAGAGCAGAATGACCCGAAGGTGTACGAGGTCCTCGAAGACATCATCAAGGACCACCCGGTTCTGTTGAACCGGGCGCCGACGCTCCACCGACTCGGTATCCAGGCTTTCGAGCCGGTACTGGTTGAGGGTAAGGCGATCCGCGTGCATCCGCTCGTATGTGCGGCGTTCAACGCCGACTTCGACGGTGATCAGATGGCGGTTCACCTGCCGCTGTCGTTTGAAGCGCAGCTCGAGGCTCGTGTCCTCATGCTTTCCTCAAACAACATCCTGTTGCCGTCGAACGGTCGACCGGTCGCGGCGCCGACGCAGGACATAGTCATCGGGTCCTACTATCTGACCGCCCCGGGACTTCGGATCACAGGCCTAGAGCGGACTTTCAACGACTCGAGCGTCGCGAAGGCTCGTAAGGAGAAGGCCGACAAGGAACTCAACGAGATCTTTAAGGACGGACCTCGTTACTCCTCTTACGCCGATGTCGAGATGGCGTTGGCCAGTGAGATGGTGGTGTTTCAGACGCCCTGCTGGTATTGGGTGTCGAAAGATTTCGGAGGACCTGAGGGTCGGGACGCTCGATGGGAGCGTACGACGGTCGGTCGCGTCCTCTTCAACTCGATCGTTCCCGTTGAACTCGGCTTCCTGAACCGCACGTTCGGGAAGAAAGAGCTTGGCGATCTGGTGTTCGAGTGCTTCACGGAGACCGGCATGGGCCGGACCAGCGAGTTCCTGGACGCGATCAAAGATTTTGGGTTCCGGTATGCCACGATGGGTGGCATCAGCGTCGGGATCGAAGATCTCGAAGTGCCACATGAGAAGCGTGAGATCCTCGCTGAGGCTGACGAGCAGATAGCGCGCTTCCAGAAGGCTTACGCGAGTGGCTTCATCTCGAACGGCGAGCGTTACAACAAGGTCATCGATACCTGGACCCACGCGAACAACGATGTAGCGGACGCGATGGTGCGCCACCTGGAGCACTCACACGACGGCTTCAACCCGGTGTACATGATGATGGCATCCGGTGCCCGTGGTAATCGGGACCAGATGCGTCAGTTGGCGGGCATGCGCGGCCTGATGGCCAAGCCTCAGAAGAAGCTCACTGGTGGTATCGGTGAGATCATCGAGAGTCCGATCAAATCCAACTTCCGCGAAGGACTCACTGTAGTGGAGTACTTCATCTCCACTCATGGCGCGCGGAAGGGCTTGGCCGATACAGCACTTAAGACGGCAGATGCTGGATACCTGACACGTCGTCTCGTCGACGTCGCGCAGGATATGACGATCACGACCGAGGATTGTGGGACGATCCTCGGACTCGAGATGACTGCGCTGAAGGAAGGCGAAGACATCATTGAGCCGCTCGCTGATCGAATCGTAGGTAATGTGGCGCTGGATGATGTTTACGACCCGATCGATGGTGAGCTCATCGTCGAGGCTTCTGCGCTGATCCTAGAAGACCAGGCTGACGCGATCGAGGAGGCAGGATTGCAAATGGTCCGCATCCGCTCCGTGCTCACGTGTGAAGCAACGCGTGGACTGTGCCAGATGTGTTATGGCCGAAATCTCGCGACCATGAAGAAGGTCGATGAGGGCGAGGCCGTTGGTATTCTGGCCGCGCAGTCCATCGGTGAACCGGGTACGCAGCTCACGTTGCGGACGTTCCACATCGGTGGTACCGCATCACGTATTGCTGCGCAGACACAGCGGAAGTCGAAAATCGACGGCCACGCCGCACTTGATCGTGTGACGATCGTGGAGACACCGGACGCGACACGGATCGTGACCTCAAGAGAAGGTGAGATCCTGCTCAAGACCCCGGCGGGAGCCGTACGGAGTCGCTTGGCGGTTCCGTATGGTGCGAAGTTGTCGATTGCGGAGGGTCAGCACATCAAGGCCGGCGACCTGTTGTTTAGCTGGGATCCGTACTCGGAGCCTATGGTGGCTGACTCGAAGGGTGTTATCGAGTTCCACGACGTCGTAGAAGACATGACGATGCGGGAGGAACTGGATGAGTCTACCGGGCGTCGTCAGATGACGATCATCGAAGATCGGGAGAAGAAGCTCCACCCGATGATCATCATTAAGAAACCTGGAAAGAAGGACGAAAAGCTGCGCGAGTTCATCGTTCCGGTGGGAGCGCAGCTCACGGTCCAAAATGGCGCTGAGGTCGAACTCGGTGACACCATCGCGAAGATCAGTCGCGAGGTATACAAGACGAGTGACATTACCGGGGGTCTTCCGCGAGTTGCCGAGCTCTTTGAGGCACGTCGGCCGAAGGATCCGGCGGTCATCACGGAGATCGATGGTGAGATCAGCTTCGGAGATATCAAGCGTGGTAAGCGCCAGATCCACGTGACGCCCGATCAGGGAGAGCAGCGGACCTACGACGTCCCAGTCGGGAAGCACATGCGAGTCCACACAGGCGATGTCGTGCGAGCTGGTGACCGTATCTCTGAGGGGCCGGTTAACCCTCACGACATCTTGGCCATTAAGGGACCAAGGGCGGTGCAAGAGTACCTGCTGAACGAAATTCAGGAGGTCTACCGGCTCCAGGGCGTGAAGATCAACGACAAGCACATCGGGGTGATAGTTCGCCAGATGCTGCAGAAAGTCCGTGTGATGCATGCTGGTGACACGTCGCTGCTCGAAGGTGAGAACGTGGATCGCACTGCGTTCCGGCGCGTGAATACGGCTGCGATTTCCGACGGCAAGCAGCCGGCACGTAGTGAGCCACTTCTACTGGGAATCACGAAGGCCAGTCTCACCACCGAATCCTTTATATCGGCTGCTTCCTTCCAGGAGACCACCCGGGTGCTCACCGATGCTGCAGTCCGCGGCGCGCGTGATGAACTGAGGGGCCTGAAGGAGAACATCATCATCGGTCACCTGATTCCGGCGGGAACCGGTATCCACCGATTCCAAAACGTCGAATTCATGGTCGAGCAGTCGTTCTACGATGAAGAGATCGTTCCGCTTTCCGAAGCTGGAGAGTTGGCTGGTCTCGGGGCTGATGGCGAGGAGATCGCGAAGCTTTAGTCGGGAACTGCCCTGCGGGGCGTTGGAAAAAGACCCGGGTCGCTGTTGCGGCTCGGGTCTTTTTATCTTGGGTATCCAGGTGATGGAGCGGAGGGACATGGTACAGCGGTCGATCGTGGTGGGAATCGCAGGGGGGAGCGCCTCGGGGAAGTCGACCGTGGTGAGGGAGCTGGTGCGCTTGCTGTTGCCTAATGAGACGTCAGTGCTGTCGCACGACGCATACTATCATGACCTGTCTTATATGCCGCTCGAGCAGCGCATCGAGGTCAATGTCGATCACCCCGACAGCCTTGAGACATTACTCCTTAATGAGCACGTTGGCAGTCTCCTTGCCGGGCGATCAATTGAGGTGCCATCCTATGACTACGTCTCTCAGACACGGTCACAACCTGGCGTTCACATTACTCCGGCTCCGGTAGTGATTATCGAAGGGCTCTTGGTACTCGGCGACCCGGCGCTCCGCGCACTCATGGACCTAGCAGTATTCGTGGATGCCTCCGAGGCCGTCCGTCTCCAGCGGCGCATCGCTCGTGACGTCCTTGAGAGGGGCCGGAGCGAGTCGGAGGTTGTTGAACAACACCACGCACGGGTTCAGCCGATGCATGACGAGTTCGTCGAACCAAGCCGCCGGTCTGCCGACTTGGTGGTGCCCGAGGGGGGGCACAATCAGGCCGCTGTCGAAGCTCTCGCCGGTCAGGTAAGGGCCCTCCTTCACGGGGCTTGAAGATGCCGCACCGAACCAAGTGAACGGTCCGAGAATCGCAGAGTTGAGCTTCTCTGAGTAGTGCGCAATTACGGGGTCAAGACCCGTTGACACTCCCGATACCCGTTTCTATCTTTCCCTGCTAGGTCGGAAAGGCGCCCGTAACATCATTGGCAGCCAACACGACGCGCCCCGGTTGGGCGCGTTTTTCTTTCAAGGTTTGGAGCGGTAAGAGGCTACATGCCGACAATCACTCAGCTCGTGCGAAAGGGCCGCAAGGCCCAGGCGAAGAAGAACAAGGCGCCTGCCCTTCAGCGAAGTCCGCAGAAGCGCGGCGTCTGCACGCGTGTGTATACGACGACACCGAAGAAGCCGAACTCGGCACTTCGCAAGGTCGCCCGTGTGCGACTCACCAACGGCTTCGAAGTCACGGCCTACATCGGCGGAGAGGGACACAATCTCCAAGAGCACTCGATTGTGCTCATCCGCGGTGGTCGTGTGAAGGATCTTCCTGGTGTACGCTACCACGTCATCCGCGGCACGCTCGACGCCTCGGGGGTTGAGGCTCGTCGGCAGGGCCGCTCCAAGTACGGGGCCAAACGGCCCAAGTAAGGCGATACATAAATGAGCCGTCGTTCCCGTGCCGTAAGGCGAGAGACCCCACCGGATCCGAAATTCGAATCCCGGTCAGTCACAAAGTTCATCAACAACTTGATGGTGGACGGAAAGAAGTCGATCGCGGAGAAGATATTCTATGACGCGATGGATCTCATGGAAGCCCGTTCTGGCCAGTCGGGTGTCGAGCTCTTTGAGCAGGCACTCGTCAACGCCAAGCCGGCCCTTGAGGTAAAAAGTCGGCGAGTCGGTGGTGCGACCTATCAGGTTCCGATCGAGGTTCGCCCTGATCGTCGGACCGCATTGGCGAGCCGTTGGCTAATTAGCTATGCGCGAAATCGTTCGGAGAAGAGCATGTCCGAACGGCTCGCAGGCGAACTTCTCGCCGCCAGTCGTGGCGAGGGTGGTACAATCAAGAAGAAAGATGACACCCACCGGATGGCCGAGGCCAACAAGGCCTTCGCCCACTACCGTTGGTAGTCGCGCAGGACTAGTAGGGCAGGACCGAAGCTCCCGACGCAGGTGGGGGCCACGAACAAAAGAGACGCGATGGCCCCCGGATCGCCGACGGGCCCTCTCCAGACCAGGGAGCGCGGATAGCCGAGGCCCGAAAGGGCCTAGGTGCAGAAAGCCACGCTCCTTTTTTCATGCCGCTTGCGGCTTGGACAAACTGAGGATTAGAAGAAGGACCATATAGATGCCTAGGGTTACACCACTTCCGCGCCTCCGAAATATCGGAATCATGGCGCACATTGATGCCGGTAAGACCACCACGACTGAGCGCGTGCTGTTCTACACTGGCCGCGTCCATCGTGTCGGTGAGGTTCACGACGGTGCCGCGACGATGGATTGGATGGAGCAGGAGCAGGAGCGGGGCATCACCATTACCTCCGCCGCCACGACCGCTCACTGGACCCGTTTCGATGTAGAGCACCGCATCAACATCATCGACACGCCCGGGCACGTTGATTTCACCGCCGAAGTCGAGCGTTCACTTCGCGTACTGGACGGTGCAGTCGCGGTGTTCTGCGCGGTTGGTGGTGTCGAGCCCCAGTCGGAAACGGTCTGGCGCCAAGCCGATCGCTACGAGGTCCCGCGCATCGCCTTCGTTAACAAGATGGACCGCATCGGTGCCGACTTCATGAACGTCGTCGACATGATGAAGGACCGCCTTGGTGCGAACGCGCATCCCGTTCAGTTCCCCCTCGGAGAGGGCGAACTGTTCACGGGTATGGTGGACATCATTGAGCGTAAGGCGATCATCTTCGAAGATGAGATGGGCTCGGACATTACAGTGGGTGAGGTCCCGGCCAGTCTCAAGGATCAGATCGAGGAGCTTCGCAGCACTTTATTAGAGGCCGTCGTCGAGCATGATGACGTGCTTATTGAGAAGTACCTGGCGGGCGAAGAGCTCACGGTTGAGGAATTCCGCTCTGCGGTTCGTTCTGCGACCAATAAGGGTGTGGTTTTCCCTGTGTTCTGCGGCTCGGCCTTTAAGAACAAGGGTGTCCAGGCGCTTTTGGATGGTGTGATCGATTACCTGCCGTCGCCGGTCGACGTCGAGTCGATCGAAGGACACTTGCCACAGCAGGACGAGACTGTTGAGACTCGTGAGGCGAGCGATGACGCCCCGTTCTCAGCTCTCGCATTCAAGATTGCTACGGACCCCTACGTCGGTAAGTTGACGTTCTTCCGCGTATATTCCGGTTCGCTTCCTTCGGGCAGCTACGTATACAACGCGACGAAGGGGAAGCGGGAGCGTGTGGGTCGCATCCTGCAGATGCACGCGAACAAGCGGGATGAGCTCGACGAGGTGTTCGCAGGAGATATTGCGGCGGCCATTGGCCTTAAGGATGTGAAGACCGGGGATACACTCTGCATTGAGAGCGCGCCGATCATTCTCGAGGCCATGAACTTCCCTGAGCCCGTCATTGCGGTTGCGATCGAGCCTAAGACGAAGGTCGACCAAGACAAGCTGACGAATGGCCTGATCAAGCTGGCCGACGAAGATCCAACGTTCCGCGTCTTTACCGACCCGGAAACGAATCAGGTGATTATCTCGGGGATGGGCGAGCTGCACCTCGAGATCATCGTCGATCGACTCAAGCGTGAGTTTGGTGTCGAGGCCGGCGTTGGCCGTCCTCAGGTCGCCTACCGTGAGACGATTCGAAATCGCGCAGAGAAAGTCCAAGCGAAGTTTGTTCGCCAGACCGGTGGTCGCGGACAGTACGGCCACGTGGTCATCAATATTGAGCCTGGCGATACGGGCAGCGGGTTCACCTTTGATGACAAGATCGTTGGTGGTGCTATCCCGCGTGAGTACATCAGTTCTGTCGAGGCCGGTCTTCGCGAGGCGCTCGATACGGGTATTCTTGCTGGATTTCCGGTGATCGATGTTAAGGTCGAATTGATCGATGGTTCTTACCACGACGTCGACTCAAATGAAATGGCGTTCAAGATTGCCGGTTCGATGGCCATGAAAGAGGGTCTGCGGAAGGCCAAGGCCGTCCTGCTCGAGCCAATCATGGACGTCGAAGTCGTGACGCCGTCCGATTACATGGGCGACATCATTGGTGACCTTTCGTCACGTCGAGGAAAGATCGGCGGCATGACTGAGCGGGCGGGTGCTCGTGTGATCGGTGCCTCGGTGCCGCTCGGCGAGATGTTCGGCTACTCGACGACGCTCCGATCCTTGAGCCAAGGACGGTCCGTCTTTACGATGCAGTTCGCACAGTACGAAGAGGTCCCCAAGTCGAAAGCCGAAGAGATTATGTCGGCTACCGGCGGCGGTTCCGACTGATAACAACACCCTAGACTGAGCTAGAAGAGGGCGAGCGATGGGCAAGGAAAAGTTCGAGCGGTCTAAGCCGCATGTGAACGTGGGAACGATTGGCCACGTAGATCACGGTAAGACGACGCTGACAGCGGCGATCACGTTGACGCAGGCCAACAAGTTTGGCGGCGACGCAGTGGCGTTCGAGAACATTGATAAGGCACCCGAAGAGCGCGAGCGTGGGATCACGATCGCGACTGCCCACGTGGAGTATGAGACGGCAAACCGTCACTACGCACACGTGGACTGTCCCGGGCATGCCGACTACGTGAAGAACATGATCACGGGCGCGGCGCAGATGGACGGCGGGATTCTGGTGGTAAGTGCGGCGGACGGCCCGATGCCTCAGACGCGCGAGCACATTCTGCTTGCCCGTCAGGTGAACGTGCCGTTCATGGTCGTGTTCATGAACAAAGTGGATATGGTCGACGACGAAGAGCTACTTGAGCTGGTGGAACTCGAGGTACGCGAGCTGCTGAGCGAGTACGATTTCCCGGGCGACGACATTCCTGTGATCCAGGGTTCGGCGCTGAAGGCTCTTGAGGCTGGTGGTGAGGGTCCGGATGCGGATTGCATTCAGGAGTTGATGGATGCGATCGACACGTACATTCCGCAGCCGGAGCGGGATATCGACAAGCCGTTCCTGATGCCGGTAGAGGACGTGTTTAGCATCACGGGCCGCGGCACGGTAGCGACGGGTCGTATCGAGCGTGGGATCGTGAAGCAGGGTGAAGAGGTCGAGATCATCGGCATGGGCGAAGACCGCACCACGGTGGTGACGGGTGTGGAGATGTTCCGAAAGCTTCTGGACGAAGGCCGAGCAGGCGACAACGCGGGCCTTCTGCTGCGTGGTATCGGCAAAGAAGAGGTCCAGCGCGGCCAGGTTTTGGCGAAGAAGGGCTCGATCACGCCTCACACGAAGTTCATGGCTGAGGTTTACGTTCTGACGAAAGAAGAGGGTGGGCGTCACACGCCGTTCTTTAACGGTTATCGTCCGCAGTTCTATTTTCGCACGACGGATGTGACGGGAGCAGCACAGTTGCCTGAGGGCGTCGAGATGGTGATGCCGGGCGACAACGTGCAGATGGAAGTGGAGTTGATCACGCCGATCGCGATGGATCCCGAGCTTCGGTTCGCGATCCGCGAGGGTGGACGCACGGTCGGCGCCGGTGTTGTAACTGAAATCCTTGAGTAGTTGAGATCCGGGGGGCAATTCCCTTGACTTCTTTTGTGCGACGCGGCACCAGCCGAATGTTGCTTAGAGGGGTTCCAGGGACTGAACCCCGGGCTACCAGCGCGGACGCGGGCACAGTGCCTGATCCACGCGACAGGTGAGAAAACGAATGTCAGACAGAATCAGAATTCGACTTAAGGCGTTCGACCACTGGGTGGTCGATCAGACGGCGGCGGACATCGTCCGTACCGCGCAGAAGACGGGGGCGTCTGTACGTGGACCGATCCCGCTTCCGACGCGGCGCGAGCGTTGGACTGTTCTCCGTGGGCCACATATCGACAAGAAGAGCCGTGAACAGTTCGAGTTGCGCACTCACAAGCGACTCATCGATATCGTGGATAGCCGCCCCCAGACGATCGACGCGTTGACCAAGCTGGATCTGCCAGCCGGTGTCGACGTTGAGATCAAAGTCGACTGATGGCCGGGTTGATCGGAAAAAAGGTCGGGATGACCCGAATCTTCAATGATGCGGGGGTGCAGATCCCCGTTACCGTCATTGAGGCCGGGCCGTGCCCTGTCGTTAGCGTGCGTTCGCAGGACCAGGATGGCTACCAAGCTGTTCAGCTCGGGTACGGTGCGCAAAAAGAAAAGCGCACTAGTGGTGCGGAGATGGGGCATGCGGCTAAGGCCGGCCTCGAGGCCGCCCCGCGCCTGATGCGAGAGTTCCGCACGGAAAACGGCGATGATTATGTAGTGGGCCAGGAGCTCACTGTCGAATTGTTTGAGGCCGGGGACCGGATTAAGGTCACAGGTCGCTCCAAGGGTAAAGGATTCCAGGGTGTGGTTAAGCGCTATGGATTCGCGGGTCGGCCGGCATCACACGGTCACCCGATGTCCCGTACCCCGGGTTCGCTCGGGCCGGGAACAGATCCCTCTCGCGTCATCAAGGGCAAGAAAATGCCTGGACGCATGGGCGGGGAACGCACGACAATCCGGAATTTGCAGATCGTCCGCGTCGATGGCGCGCGCAATCTGTTGTTCGTGAAGGGCGGTGTTCCGGGCGCCCGTGACAGTTACGTCCTGATCTCGAAGTAAGGCCAATGTTTAAGGCACGCACCTACAAAGCCGACGGCAAGAAGGGGAAGGCGCAGTCTTTGCCTGACTCCATCTTCGACGGCGTCGTGAATGAGGGGGCCATGCACCAAGTGGTGAAGGTCTACCTTTCTAACCAACGCCAAGGCACATCGGCTGCGAAAACCCGCTCTGAGGTTCGGGGTGGGAGTCGCAAGCCATGGCGCCAGAAGGGCACCGGTCGGGCCCGTGCGGGAACGACTCGTGCCTCGCAGTGGGTAGGCGGTGGTGTTGCGTTCCCGCCCATCCCCCACTCGTGGCGGAAGGGACTCCCCAAGAAATTGCGGAACCTGGCTCGTCGTTCGGCCCTCAACGATCGCGCCGAGCACGATCGCGTAGTCGTCGCAGAGCTTCCCTCCATGGACGCTCCGAAGACCCAGGCATTGCTCGGTTTCGTCGGCGCGCTCGCACTGGAGGGGAAGACGCTGATTCTTACGAACGGTAAGAACGACAATATCTATTTGTCGTCGCGGAACCTGGACAAGGTTTCGGTTCTGCGCTTTGGCGACGAATCGGTGTACGACGTTCTGTGGGCTAACACAGTGGTCATCGAGAAGGGCTCATTCGCCGCCGTGGCACCCGCGGAGGAGGAGGTGGCTGCAAAGCCCGAGGCCGAGAAAAAGGTCGCTCCCAAGAAGAAGGCCGCTCCGAAGAAGGATGCCGCCCTGAAGAAGGATGCCGCCCCGAAGAAGAAGGCCGCCCTGAAGAAGGATGCCGCCCCGAAGAAG